>SUXO01000054.1 GCA_015060885.1 Bacteroidales bacterium | reverse complement strand
TCGCTCATAGCCATATAAATTAAAGTTCACTAATATAATCTATAAATCCTTCGTTATCTACAATACCTTCCGCAATCAAGAAGCGACGAACCTTTTCAATCTTTTCAAGTTCTATCATTGTATGTGGACGGTCTTGCATCTTCTCTGTAAGTTTAATAGCTCCACCCGTAATGATGTATATACCTTCAGAGAGCCTTATCGCATAAATTCTCAACCACGAAGCATGTCTGTTTGTTCTGCTTCCCCTTGCTTTCATCTTGTCAAGAAAATCCGCAACAGAACTATTGTTACTGAGAGGGCGGAACAACTCTTCAAGATTAGCATCAGGAGATATATCCATAATCACACCTTCAAGAATTTCGCTATCATCAATGGTATCGGTAATTGCCTGATTGATGTCGGTAATCTTAAAATATGATGTCAAGTCCTGCCAATTCTCTTTGAAGAATTTACGCAACCAAACAACATCATTCCATTGCTCAAACAAACGGAAAAGTTCGTTGTCCGGTTCTCCGTCATATCTTACAGCCCATAGTCTGCCATCCTCTGTTATCTTGTCAAAATTCATACCTGCATATATTTTCACTGCAAATATAATAAACAAATTCATAAAATACAACTTATAGGTTGTGTTTTTACTTTTTTTTCTAAAACCAATATCCTTTACTCTCTTTTTTGTTTTTGAAGGTGGGCGGTGTGAAGAGTGCTGCTGTGGGTGATGTGTGCCACTGTGAACAGAAAGAAATTGTTTGGTAAAACACCGAAAAAGCCGTAACCGGAAAGTGTGTATTAAGCGAGTTAAACGCCAAGCTTGCTTGAGCGTTTAGCAACGAGCGCGGCACTCTTCAACGCAGTTAGCGCCCTTGCAGTGCTCTTATTGCCAAAAGCGAAGTTGCTACGCCATAGCATAACTAAAGTAAACTTAGTTCTGCTTATTTGGCTTAAACGCAACATTCATCTATAAGCAAGCAGTGGCACATCGCACATCGGCAGACGATATCCGAAGAGGGCGGTATAAAAACAAGAAACCCCTACAATGCGATGTTGCAGGGGCTCTGAACTCAATATGTAATATCACAACGCTTTTATAAGGTTTTCCAAAGCATCGAGGTTACGTGGGTCGGCATTGACATCGAGCAGGTTGCCGTTGCTGTCGATTAGCCTATAAGTTGGATAGCCGTTGACTTTCAGAAAATTCTCCACTGCACTCTGTTGCTCGCCGGGCAGATTGTAGTGTACCACGTTGTCGCCTGTGACATTGTACTCCTTTATTACATTTTTCCAGCTATCCTCATCGCTGCGGTTGGCAAGATAAAGGAACACTATATCATACTGTGCCATTCTATTGTAAAGCTCTTTGCTGTGTGAAAGAGCCTGACGGCAAGGGCTGCACCAAGTGCCCCAAACATCAATGAGTATAATCTTGCCTTTGTATGGCTCAACGAGCTTGCGAAGGATTTTCTCGCCGTCGCTCATATCGGCAACATCTTTCGATGACATAAGGTTGGCATCCGATGATATCTCCCTGTTCATTATTGCAAGGTACTTTTCGTGTAGTTCCATCACCTTACCCTTTGCTGCAGGCAATGCAATATTCTGTTGCAGAAAAGCAACCATAGCATCATTCAGTGGCATACTGTTATCCTCAATGTAACGATACATACGGCACGCCACACATATATCACGCAAGCAGGCATTATCTGTAATGGAATCGGCCAACCTCAACGGAGCACCGCAATATAGTTCCATCTTTATTTCCTTATTATAGCGTTTAAGGAGTGCTGACACAGTTGTAACCAATTCACCGGCATTAAACTCTGTAGCAAGAGCCTTTTTCTCCTCTTCCGTTTCCAATGAATTTATCTTGGCACGTACATTCTCTACCTCCGCATCGTATGATTCCACAGCTGCAAGTTCTCTTTCGTTCAACGTTATGATTCCTCTGCTTGCCAAACCGTTCAACAATGGCACATAGCTTTTACCACCGGTACATCCCCTTTCAATGCCATATTGAACATAGTCCTGCAATAGAGCTGGGAAATCACGATGCATTGTGTAAGGCTTTTGCAACTCTTTATCCCAAAGGCTATCGCATACAAAAGCAAAATACTCTGCGGGCAATCCGTCCTTTACATAAAATCTACCCTGCATAAGCTCACGACCCGCACGTGTCAGGTAGTAGCCATTGACAAAATCCATACAACGCATTGAAAGATTTTGACGTTCATTTGTGTACTCAACCATCCCGTTGCAAAAACTTCCAAGTTCCGATTTGATTCCCTCAAGATACATCATAGCTTCTTCATTGCTTGCCCTTTCCTTTAATCGGGGTGTCGAGAACCACTTGAAAGGATATCCAAGCATTTCATTCTGCAAACGGACATCCTTGCCCATAAAAAGTTGCTGACCTGTAGTAAAATCATTAAGGAACAGATATGTTTCACCCGGTTCAAGGAGAACATCAGCCTTGCTTCTTCTCCAATCGAGATATGCCTCGGTTGAGTTCATCACGGGAATCTTAATTACAAAACGGCCTATTGAATCCAAGCGTGCATAGAAATTCTCTTCATCGCATGAAATTACATTCTCAATGGAAACCTCAAACTCGTTGCCACCTCTTTCCAAAGCCTCGGCAGGCATATCCTTTAGCCAGCCGATTATTGTAACACTGTCGCCCATTCGGTAACCGTTGTCCTTGAAGCCTACGCGATTGTCCTTCACAGGGTAATCGGGCAATGTGGCGGTGGTTATGGGGCTGCACTTTACAGCCTTTGAATTGCCTACGGTGATTGTGCGTGTGCCTTTCTTCATCTTGCCCACCTTAATGTCGAGCACATCGTTGCCGTTCTCAACAGTAAGTGTGTAACCGCCACGCTTCTCTGTCATTGACTTTATGTCCCAAATGCGTGAGTCATAGATAACGTGCTCGGTTGCAAAGCCTACGAGCCAATCGCCAGTGGCTTCGTTACGCCAATAGGTATCAGTTATGCCATTGGGTAAATCGGCACTACTGCGTATATTCCGTACAACCCAACCGTCGTAACCATTAAGCGTGAAGCGTTCAGTGCCCACAGGCAACGGCTCAAAAGAGAGCAGAATATCAACCTCACCACTTTCGGGTACGACAAAAGGAGTCTCATACTCCACACACAAAGCACCATCGTACTCCACAGAGTTCTTGCCTTTCAAAGCATAATTGTTTGCACTATCACTGAGTGTAGTACCCAATGCTATCCTCGCCTGACGGCCGGCAAGGAAATCTATGTGCAAGAGCACATCGGTCCTGTCGGGATAGAACCAAACCTTATTGGCATCAAAGACAGTGCTCGTTCTGTAGCCTGTCACAACATCTTCCCACACCTTCTCCTGTGCAAAGCCACATACGGTGGCAAACGCAACGACAAGGGTTAAAAATAGTTTTTTCATAACCATTTTATGCTTACAAATTATAATCTTTCTTTTAGTATCCGTTCAACATCCTCCGATGTGGAATGTACGGCAAGAATTGTTCCGTCGCGGTCAACAAGCACCATTATACCTCCGGCATTACCGACACCATATTTCTCCCAAATCCTGTTAGCATCGTTTATTTCCAAAAGATTCAGCCACGGATAGCCGTCTTTTGCAAGGGCATGTTCCATATGCTCGCGTTTCTTCTCACGGGCGATTCCCACAATTGTAAAACCTTTATCCTTATAGGATTCGTACAAAGGAATCATACTCTTTGAATCACGTCTGCATGAACCGCACCACGATGCCCATAGGTCAATAAGAGCAATCTTGCCATCAATCTCTTTGCTTAATGTGTGCAGAGTGCCGTCAAGTGCAGGAGCTGTAAAATCGATAAAACGATTGCCCGCTTTAATGCCACGCCCCTCTATCCATATCTCAATAGACTCGCTAAGAGGATGATTCGAAAATAGCGGTTGATACACATCGTTAAAAAGAGTAATGAACAGAGAATCCTTTGATGCATTACGGCTTCGCATAGCCATGCGTCGCAACAGATACAATCCAACAATAGTGCGGTCACTGCGTATATACTCTTCAACATACCTGTCATGTTCGGCTTTTACCTTTTTGCTTTTCTCTTGAAAAGCAAAGTATTCAGGAGTAAATGCTTTTCCCGATTCATAGAGTGCATTAGCTTCCTTTCTCAACTCTGTTTTGACCTCTTCATCATCTGTTGAATTAATCAACACTTCAAGTTCTGCCATGCGCGGTGAATACCAAAGACCGTTTCTTTCCAAAGAGTCAGCTTCTATATATAAAGGGTCTTTCATTCCGTCGGATACAGTTTCAAATTGCAGGAGCCTTTTGTTCGCAGGGCTATCGCAAATCATATCAGGTTTCCTGTCATCATCGTAATGGTAGAATGTAACATTTACCGTACCTTCTTCGGCAAAAAAGTTGCAACTGTACCAAGAACCTTGGTTTATCTCCTTCATCGATACAAGCTCATAAGGCATAACCTTATCTACATAAAGGTCGAAAGTGAACTTGCCATCCGATACAGGAATGGTGTCACAATCGGCTACCCTCCAGTCACTACCTGACGGGGCAAGCAGAATTGTTGTGTATGTAGAATCAGGGACAGTACCTTCAATATGGCAATGTATCTTGTCGTTTGTTCTGCAACAGGCACTTGTCAGCACAGCAATGGCAACGAAAAAAAGATGTTTTGATTTCATGATAAAAAAATTGGTGATATAAATTCAAATAGCTTCTGTCTTGTGCAAAGATATTATTATATATTGATTTTTACCCCCCTCCATTAATAAATGTTAATATAGCATATAAAGCGAATGTTTATACCTATAAGACGGATAGGATGCCTATTTGTTACAATGAGTACTGACTTATTTTCTTTTCTTCGGTTCAATATTTAAACGATAAACAATGTGCAGCATAGCATAGCGTGGTACGGTGTTGTACCAAGTCTCGGTGCGGCCTTGGGCATTGAGGGTACGACGTACAGTGGATAGTTGCCCCAAAATGTCAAAGCCATCGAGTGTGAATATAAGATTACCGTGCAGGAGTGAGGCATTCGTAAGTCGGGCATTCCAAACCAAATCATTGCTGTTCATTGTGCGGTCTTCATAACCACGTCGGCTGTACATAGTAAGGTCGGTACTCAACGAGAAATTCCACGGCAGGTTGAGCTGTGCGTTTACTCCATAATTGAAATCGGCCACATTTATTGTGGTAAAGTCTGTTCGCGGACTTGTTGCATTGGTATAACGCACATCAGCGCGCAGTCCAATGCTATAGTTCTTCCATTTGTAATTAAGAGCAAGATTCTCACTCAACACAAGGTTACGAACCTCGCTGCGTGCGCTTTCTACGGCATCTGCCAGTGACAAATAATCAACACTGTTTGCAAATGATGCATCGGTTTTGGTTGTCAGGAAAAAGCGTTGCTCCTTATCAAGTGCTTGTGTAAAGTGGAACGTTGCACCTGCATCCCAGTTACCGTCGATATTCTCGGGGCGATAGGTGCGGATACCGGTCTGTGGGTCATACACCATAGCCTCGGCAACTGCATTCTCAATAAAATTGTATCGTGCAGTCAAACGTATATCACGTGAGATTTCTCTTTTCCACCATGAGCGGTTGAGATTCACGCTGTGCCGGCGTGTCCGCTTCAGGTTGGGATTGCCGTAACGTACAACAAGCGGATTGTTGTCATCTACAATATCAAGCATACGCACAAGCGACGGTTCGCTGTAGCTTATATGATAAGATAGTCCGAAATCATCGAATCCCAAACGCACGTATGGCTCAAGAACAATTGTGCTACGCATTGTAGTGGTATCCACCTCCCCTCGCGTATAATCCAATTTGTCTGTTTGCACGCGAAGTACCGGCTGCAATAAAATATTCATCTGCTTGCCCAAAAGTCTGAAATGCTTAATCACCTTTATATCTACTTTGTGAATGTCGCTGGTGGCAATAGAACGGTAGCTGTTCTGATAGTCAAGACTCTGTTGCAGGGAGTCGGTAGTCGAAGGCAAGGCACCAAGTGGATATGTATCGCCACTCCACTCCGAAAAACGGTCGAGGCGATATTGCTTGTAATTTCCCGAAGAGTAATGCTTGCTATAGCTGTACAAAGCTTTTACACGCAAAGGGTTCTGTTTGGCATTGGAATAATTATACATTGCCGATGCTTCATACTTGTAGTTCAGTGACGATGATGGATTGTAGCGATTCTGGAACATATCACTACCTGCTGTGTTCTTGCCGTTGCGCAGGTCGATGTGCGAGTAATTCTCACCGTTGGCTTTGTCAAAGCTACCACTAAGATTTATATCCACGAAATCCGGTGTGTGGGGTATATCTATCACTGCGTTTGCATTGAGAGTAGCCGAAATGCTCTTGTTCCAACCCTCTCCTGTATTGGCGACACGGTTTATCAATGCCTCCTCCAATTGCTTGCTGCCAATGCCCGCAAAAAGGGTGTCAATGGTTGCACCACGATAGCTATCGACAGTATTAGTCGAGAACGAGGCTGCCAACTGTTCTATGCGGTTACTTCCATCACTATATTGCACCGACGGATTGACGGTAGCATACCAAGTGCTCTTTTTCAGCTTGAAGTCATGATTGCTGATAACCTTGAGACGGTCGGTGCGGTTACTGTTCCTGTTACGCATATAAACATTGTCTGCTCCAAGGAAGTAACTGCCTGTCCCTATTGACAAATTGTCTATATCCTCGTGTATCAGTTTAATATTGCTTGTCAGTTTCCACTCCTCATCAAGGTCCTTTAACAATAGTTCGGCACCGCCATACTGCATATTCGTCAACCCCGATGCCTGCCACTCGGGATTCCAGTTTCCCGAACTTCCGGGGGAACGGGTATCATTTGTGTTATTGAAATTGCCGAACAGTGCCAAGCGTGACACATCGGAAAAACGCAATCCGAACACACGTCCCAAATAGCGGTTATCCGTGCCGTATGCAGCCTCGGCATTGGCTACCCAACCGGTTGCATATTCGCGTTTGAGCCGTACATCCATAACTGTAGGATACTCTTTCAATGAATCTACGCCTGTTATATAAGCGTGGTCGGGTGTGCGTTCATATACCTTTACCTTATTTACCATATAAGCAGGAAGGTTCTGAAGTGCCACACTCGGATCGCCTTTGAAAAAATCCTCGCCATTCACAAGCAGACTGCTGACAAAACGCCCGTTTACTGTGATGCGGTCACCGTCGAGCATAACACCCGGCAACTGGCGTATCAGACCATCGAGCATACTGCCCTGTGCCAACTGGAATTCAGAAGCATTGTATGTGATAGTATCCTTACCCATTACCATTCGTACCTTGGTCGCCGAAACAGTAACCTCGTCCAACTGAAAATTGTCGCGAAAAAGCAGTATGCTACCAAAGTTGAAAATCCACTTACGGCTGCCAATAAGTTTGAATTCAGAATATTCTGTTGCGTATTCGGGGTGTGACACTTTCAGCAATACACGCTCATCCCTTATCCTTTCTTTAATCATTACCCAACCATTCATAGGCACACCATCAATGTTCGGCAGATTGTTTTCGGGTCTTGTGACACTTTTTGCTATAAGAGTACTGTCCATACGCAGGACCTCGATGGTCGCGCCCTCAATACGGCGGTGGGTGGCTATGTCTTTTATGTCGCCACAAACAAGCGTTTTATCAGTGTTTTGCGCACACACTATCTCAACAGATGACACTGCAAACAGCATCGCTAAAAAAAGTAGGTGTTTTGTAGGTTTCATATTGCTTGGTTTAATTTTAAGCCGAATGAGTTGCCTATTTGTTACAACCTTGCAGCACAAAATTATGCCATACAATCCATACACTTTGTAATTGTGTCTTATATTTCATCTTACAAATCTTATATTTTAAGCAAATCGTGTAAGATTCGAGTGTTTGGGCTGTTTAAGTGTCAAAAACTACGTTAAAATCATTTATCTTCGCGGTGGAAAGGAGTTAAGAAGATAGTTGGCTCTGTAATGTCATCCCAATACGCAGTGAGGGATCTCTGTCCTCACAAAATCGAGATATCTCCCATGCGGTCGATATGACAGTGGCGCGGAAATTTAATTTTGTAACTAATGACGGCAAGCACTTACCCCGGTAAAAGGCACTAAACACAATGAAGATTATAACATACAACATACACAATTATTCACAAGAAAAAATCGACTCAATAATTGGATTGGGAGCAGATGTGTATATCCTCCCGGAGATACATTCTTCAACAGAAGTGGTTCTGCCCGAAGAATACACCCTGTTCCGTTTCTCAAACCCAAAAGAGAGCACAAAAGGACTTGGAGTCATATGCAAGAAAGAGTATGATTTCACTGTGCCGGAATGGTTCAGCGAAGAGTACAAATATATTTTGCCCTTGTGCTGTGGCGATTTGCTTCTAATTGCGATGTGGCCCACAAAAACAAAAGCAAACAAGAATATGGGCTATCCACAAATTGCACTAGATGCCATTAAATACTATACACCATATTTCAACGGCAAGCGAGTTATTCTGTCGGGCGATTTCAACTGTTTTGTAGGACAATCAGACGAAAGTCCAAAGCGTGGTACACTGTTGCAAATTGTTGATTTTCTCTCAAAGCACAATATATACAGCCTATACCACAAACAGGTCAATGAGGATTTCGGCAAAGAAAGCAGAACGACATATCATTGGCAGTTCAGAGAAGAACAGACATTCTTCCTCGACTACACCTTCACGAACATTGAAGATGCGAAATATCAGCTTGAGGAATGGAACAGCAAGTTCAGCGACCACCACGCACAGACATTAGAAATATAAAAAGAAAGAGGCTGACTAAAAAGTCTATATGACTTAAATGTCAGCCTCCATGCAAACTTGCCGGTTCTTTTTTTTCACAGGAACCGAACAAAATATATTATTTCAATAACCTTATTTTATATTTTTAGGCAAGTAACGGTTGAGCAGGAATATTCCCAGAAGTGCCGACACAAGGGAGCCGCACAGAATACCGAGCTTGGCCTGTCCAAGAACCGATGCGCCACCGGACAGTGCAGCATAGGAGAGGTCGGCAATGAAGATAGATACAGTAAGACCTATTCCGCACAACATACACACCGATGCAAAGGAACGCCAGTTGCTCCCCTTCGGCAGGCTCACAAGACCACATTTTATAGCCACCCACGAGAACGAGAATACTCCCACGAACTTGCCCACTACAAGGCCCGCCATAACAGGCAACCCCACACCTGTGAAGAGTGTTCCAATAGTCATTCCGGCAAGATCTATGCCCACGTTGGCAAAAGCAAAGAGAGGTATCACCACATAGCCGATGAAGCTGTTCATTCCATCCTCCAAATCCTGCAACGGGCTTATGAGTTTATCGGCTGCCGACTCAATGCTTTTCAGTGTGTGAATTTCGTCGTGGGTAAGCACCACGGTGTGGTGCTTGCCGGCAACCTCGTGAGCCGGGAGTATGCTTATATTGGCACGTATGCGCTCTATGTAATAGGCCGACCCCCTGCGCAATGACGCAGGAACACAGAACGCGACAATAACGCCGGCAATGGTCGCGTGTATGCCCGAATTGAGCATTGCATACCACAGCAACATTCCCACAGCCAGGTAATAGGACTTCTTGCCCACCCTGCGCACGTTGCCCACAATGAGCAGCGCCACACAGAAGAGTGCAAACAAGAGGTATGTGAAATCAATCTGCGACGAATAGAAAAGGGCAATCACAATAATTCCGCCCAGGTCGTCGGCAACGGCAAGTGCTGCAAGAAATATCTTCAACCCTATGGGCACACGTGTCCCGAAGAGCGACAGCACACCGAGCGAAAATGCGATGTCGGTAGCCATTGGTATTGCCATACCGCGCAACATATCGGCATCGTCGGGACATATGAGCCAAAAGAGCAACACCGGTACAAGCATACCGCCACAGGCACCCACGATGGGCAGCATGGCCTTTTGGCGCGACGAAAGTTCACCCACAAGTATTTCCCTCTTAATCTCCAAACCGACGGTAAGAAAGAAGAGAGCCATAAGGAAATCGTTTATCACAGCTATAAGCGACATTGCGTGCCCATTGTGGCTGAACAGGTTAAAATTGCCCACCGAGAGTGCCACAGGAGTGTTCCAAATATCGAAATACCACTCCTTTAACGGAGAGTTGGCACACACAAGAGCAAGCAAAGAAAAGACAACAAGCACAGCACTCGAAGAGACATACTTCTTCACCATGCTTTTAAAACTGTAATTGCGTGTCATATCTATAATTATATACTTATTTTAAAAAAGGTATGCAAAATTAGTACCTTTCCGTTGCACTGAACCCATCTTATTTATAGACTATTTCGATTATTATAATTGATTTTAGCAATAGCAGCCTCCAAAGAGCAGAGAAAGAAAAAAGATGATTAGATGATATTTGAAATATATCAAAGCCCAATAGAGTGATGTTTCGGTTTGTTTCAGTCCGTTTCCTGCATCTTTTCAAAATTCAGGAACAACCCACTGCTCCCTGCATTCAAAGCAATAAAATCGGCTAAAAAACAATCCTCGAACAATCGCGGAATAAATTTTAAACCGCTCCTTAAAATATTTACACTAATATTTAGGAAAAATAGAAAATGATTGTAAATTTGCGCAATACAAATTTTAAAAAATACACATATGTTAACACTCGACAAAATATACCACGCATCGTATGTGTTGAAGGACGTGATTCGCAGAACCGACCTCATTCACGCTCCTCAAATAAGCTCAACGGCGACAGTATATCTTAAACCCGAAAACCTGCAATTGACAGGTTCGTTCAAAGTGAGAGGCTCTTATTACAAGATCTCACAATTGTCGGACGACGAGAAAGCCAAAGGAGTTATCGCCTGTTCGGCAGGCAACCACGCACAGGGTGTAGCACTCGCAGCCACCAAGAACGGCATAAAATCGACCATCTGCCTGCCCGACTGTGCCCCCATCTCCAAGGTTGAAGCCACCAAGAAATATGGTGCCGAAATATGCCTTGTTGAGGGAGTTTACGACGATGCTTACCAAAAAGCACTGCAACTACGCGACGAAAACGGCTACACATTCATTCACCCCTTCGACGACGAGGATGTAATTGCCGGCCAGGGAACTATCGGCCTGGAACTGCTCGACCAGCTTAAAAACATCGATGTAGTTATTGTGCCCATCGGTGGTGGCGGCCTCATTTCGGGTGTTGCATTCGCAATTAAATCGCTCAACCCCAATGTAAAGGTCTACGGAGTGCAGTCGAGTGGTGCACCCAGCATGTTCAACTCAATAAAGAACAAGAAGATAGAACGCTTGCCCGGTGTTTCTACCATTGCCGACGGTATCGCGGTAAAAGAGCCCGGCCAGAACACCTTCAACCTTTGCAGCAAATATGTCGACAAGATTGTCACCGTAACCGACGACGAAGTTTCATCGGCTATTCTCTCAATGATTGAGCACCAGAAACTCATTGCCGAAGGTGCAGGTGCCGTTGCCGTTGCAGCCGCAATGTTCAACAAAGTGCCCATCGAAGGCAAGAACGTTGTGTGCCTTGTATCGGGCGGTAACATCGACGTAACAATTCTCGACCGCGTAATCAAGCGTGGTTTGCTCACTGCGGGCCGTTCTTGCGCACTCACAATAGAGTTGATCGACAAGCCCGGACAGCTCCTCCTCATTTCGAAAATCATTGCCGAAAACGGTGGCAATGTAATTTCGGTACACCACGAACGCGCCAACGCAAGCATGGACATCAACGGCTGTTTCTTGCGCGTGAACATGGAGACACGCAACTTCGAGCAGATTGAACAGATAAAGAGTGCTTTGATAAAAGCCGGACTTAAATTGGAAAACAATAAATTCTAAAACATTATGATTAAAAAAATTCATACCGACAATGCGCCTGCGGCCATAGGCCCCTACTCACAGGCAATCGTATGTGGCAATATGCTCTTCACTTCGGGCCAGGTACCCATCAACCCCGCAACAGGCGAAGTTGAGGCCGAAGGCATTGAAGCACAGGCAACACAAGTAATGAAGAACCTTGCAGCCGTTTTGGAGGCAGCAGGCACAACCTTCGAGAAAGCCGTAAAGACCACCTGTTTCCTTAAAAACATGGAGGACTTTGCAGCCTTCAACGCTGTGTATGCACAATACTTCACCGAGAAACCCGCCCGCTCTTGCGTTGCTGTGAAACAGCTCCCCAAGGATGTGCTTGTTGAGGTGGAGGTGATTGCCGAAATCTAATAACACGAAAAACACACATAAAGTAGCGGAGCCACAGGTTCCGCTACTTTACTTTTATGGCAACACCGCAAAGGTGTTTAGATTTCTTTCAAAAAAGTCACCAAAAAAGAAAATTGGGCATTAAAATCTTTGCCAAATAAAAAAAAAGAACTAATTTTGCACGCTGAATAGCGCAAAGTACTTTTAGAATAAAAACATTAAAATATATAAGACGATGAAAAGAACATTCCAACCCTCTAACAGAAAGAGAAAGAACAAACACGGTTTCCGTGAGAGAATGGCCACAAAGAACGGCCGTCGCGTATTGGCATCACGTCGTGCAAAAGGACGTAAAAAACTCACAGTATCTGACGAGTACAACGGAAAGAAAAAGTAATTTCCGGGCAATGTAAATATTGCAATACAAGCATAAATAACTTGTAAGCCCAGCGGCTCACTTTTCAGTGAGCCGCTGGGCTTTTTATGTCAGGCGTGAACACGAATTCTCATGGTTCAGTAGAAATTTAGTGTGGACAAATTGATTCTTTAATTTAATAAGTTGTGCTCCCTCACGCCATCCTATGTATAACAAATTATTTCCTGCAATGGTAATTCTAAAAAGAAACCGGCACCGTTAAAATCACAGTGTTTATCCGAGCATTTGCAGGAGAGAGTGCGAGGAATGTTTGCCCGTGAGTTAGGTGCCGCAAGGCGACTAACTGAGG
>SUXO01000053.1 GCA_015060885.1 Bacteroidales bacterium | reverse complement strand
GGGCGTTTGGTTCTTTGCGCGACAAAGAACGTCAAAGATATATTTCCAATGAGAGAATAACCGACAAATAACACCGAGAAGTCAAAAGCAAGAATGTTTAGTATCGTATATAGTGAGTGCCCACACCCTTTTGCTAATGAGCCTTTATATGCCGGAAAAATATTCCTCTATGCGCAGCAGCAAGGAGCTGCGTACTTCGGGTGAGGACTCCTTTATCCTGTCGAAATTTATCCATTTGCAGTTGTCAAGGCCAATGGTTTTGAAAGTGCCGTAGCGCAATGCTTTCCACATGGCGTTGCACATAACCTTCTCATAGGTTTCGGCAGCTGTGGCCATTGTTGTTATAACGGTAACCTGTTTTATGTTGGTGAGTGTACCTTGCATCTGCCCGTTCTCGCCATAGGTGTATGCAATGCCGGGGAAGAACACTTTATCGATAAATCCTTTTGTGAGGGCCGGCATTAGCATCCACCAGATGGGGTAGATGAATACAATATGTTCGGCCTGTTGCAGGTGTTTCTTGTATTGCAGCACCTTGCTGTCGAGTGTCGCCATTGCTTCTTTGGGATTGTTATGCGCCGTGGCAAACGCCCTTAAATCGTCGGCACTCATTACGGGGTTGAACCTCTCTTTGTCGAGGTTTATCACGTGGCTCTCTTTCCCGGCTTCTTTCAATCCTTTTTGGCAGGCTTGCAGGATGGCGTGGCAGAAGCTATGCTCATAGGGGTGGTTGAATATTATAAGCGTCTTCATATATAAATCTCTCTTTTGAGTATTTATAACAATGAAGGCTCTGCTTATGTTCTGTTTTGGTGGCTTCTTATAATATCTCCTTTATTTGCAGGAGGTTGTCCACGGTGTAGGTGGGTTCAAAGGGCAGGGTGTCTATCTGTTTGCGGTTGTAGAATATCTGGTCCATACCCACGCCTGCCGCACCGGCGATGTCGGTATCGAACATATCGCCTATCATAATGCACTCCTCGGTGCTTGCATCGGCCACTTGCAGGGCGTGTATGAAGAGTTCGGGGCGTGGCTTGTTTATGCCTATGTCGTCGGACAATACAAGACGTTTGAAGTATTTGAGCAGGCCGGCTGTCTGCATCTTGCGCGATTGCAGTTCCTTGAAACCGTTCGACAGTATGTAGAGGTTGTATTTCGGTTGCAGGTAGTCGAGCAGTTCAATTGCGCCGGGTATCACCTTGTTTTTGGTGGGTATACGGCCGAGAACCTCGTGGCAGAAGGTGTCGGCAAGTTCCTGGTTGTCTATGCCGACCATCTTCAACGGGTAGGCATACCGCTTGCGGTTCAGTTCGCTTTTTGTAATCTTTCCCTCTCCGTATCGTTTCCACAGTTCGAGGTTGTATGGCTCGTAGAGCGACATAAAATGTTCGAACGAACGGAAATACTCCTTGTAGGCAAGCAGGTTGTATGCCTCTTGGAACGACTCGCGCGATGCTGCCGCAAAGTCGTAAATTGTGTCGTCGAGGTCTATGAATATGTTCTTGTATTTGCGCATTGTGCTCTTTGTGAATGTGATGGCGGTTGTCGCTAAAAGAGGCTGCTAAAAAATCTTTTAGTCAGCCTCTCTGTGGTGTTATCGTACCTGTATTATAAGGTAACGGCTTGTGCTCCAAAACGAGTCGGGGTCGGTTATTGTGAGCACATATTGTTTCTGCTCGTTGCGTTCGAGCGTGTAGCTGCCTTCGGTGTGGTTGGTAAGCAGCTTGGCTCTTTTGGCGTATGTGTTTATGGTGTTGAGCTCGCGTTTGTCGGCTTTTGTGAAGTATTTGAAGTTCACGTCGTTCTCGCGCATCACATCGCCGCCGCTCAGTATGTTTTGTTCTTTAAGCTCGCTCTTTGTGCCGATGGCGTACCACACGCTGTTCAGTTCCTCCTCCTGTGCAATGAGTTGCAGTTCCTGCCCGGTGTTGGCTCTTGTGAGGTAGGTGATTATGCTATCGAGCTTGCCTATGTGTATGTCCTTGTCGGCAAGTGCCTGCTGCAATGTCGCAAGTTCGCGGCTCTTGTCGATAAGCTGCTGTTCGAGCCTTGCTGCCATTGCTTTAAGCTCTTTCGATACCTGCTTGTTGTTGAGCAGCTGTTTTTTAAGGCTCTCAATCTCCTCCTTGTTCCTTTTGAGGGTACTTGTGATATACTCGATATTGCGCTCTATGGCGGCGGTGCTGCTTCCCTGCCCCTCGCTAGTGGCACTGTTCAGGTTTATGCGTCCCTGAATCTCGTTTATCTTCCTGAACCCTTCGTCAATGGAGTTCATTGTGCTGATGAGTTCGGCAATCGCAGCATCCTTCTCTTGGAGCTCGGCTTTCAGTTCGTCATTGCTCTCTCGCAGTTCTTTGCGGCTGGGGCCGTTGTTGCAGCCTGTGATAATGGCAGCTGCCATAAGCAGCAAGGTGATTGTTCTTTTCATAATTATGGGGTTTTCGGGTTTTCTTTATTCTTTTTCTTTGCTCTCTTTCTCGTCGGCACCACCCACGAGCAGTACAAACTCGCCACGTGGCTCGTTCTTTGTGAAGTGCTCAATGAGCTCGCCCAATGTGCCTCGTACGCACTCCTCGTGTATCTTTGATATTTCACGTGCCGCAGCGGCCTGTCGCTCGGTGCCGAACACTTCGGCAAGCTGGGTGAGGGTTTTTACCACGCGGTAGGGCGATTCGTAGAATATTATTGTACGTAGCTCCTCTTTAAGGAAATTGAGGCGTGTCTGTCGTCCCTTCTTTTGTGGCAGGAAGCCTTCGAACACAAATTTCTCACACGGGAGTGCCGAACTTACAAGTGCGGGGACAAAGGCTGTTGCACCGGGCAGGCATTGCACCTCGATTCCGTTCTTTACACTCTCGCGAACGAGCAGGAAACCGGGGTCCGATATGGCAGGCGTGCCGGCATCGGACACCAGCGCAACGTGTCGCTCGCAGTTCCTGATGCGCTCTACCAGGTTTTTCACCGTCTGGTGTTCGTTGAACTTGTGGTGGGAGTACATAGGTACCTGTATGTCGAGGTGTTTAAGCAGCTTGCCCGATGTGCGTGTATCCTCGGCAAGTACAAAATCGGCCTCTTTAAGTATTCTTATCGCACGCAGCGTTATATCCTCCAAGTTCCCCACAGGTGTGGGTACAATGTATAGTATGCCCATATTTTTGCTTTGTTTCTCTATTTTAAGGCAAAATAAATATAAATAAGTGTATAAACAATAGAGTTTATCTTATTTTTAGTTTTTTAAGTACTTATTGATAAAGTGGTGTTGCCTGTTGATAACTTGTGTGGCGTGAATGTTTGTAAATATTGGATGTTTCATTATCTTCGCAATTGCATTGAAAGAATAGAAAAACACGATATAATGAACCGATTTTCAGAATTCAACCAACTTGAAACAGCACGCCGTGGGCGTATAGAGGTTATTTGCGGCTCTATGTTCTCGGGCAAGACCGAGGAACTTATCCGCCGTTTGAAGAGGGCGAAGTTTGCACGTCAGAGGGTGGAAATTTTCAAGCCCGCACTCGACACCCGTTATTCGGAACAGGAGGTGGTGTCACACGACAGCAACCACATACTCTCCACTCCTTTGGAGAGCTCGGCAAGCATTCTTCTGCTTGCATCCGATGTGGATGTAGTGGGTATCGACGAGGCGCAGTTCTTCGACAACGGCCTGGTGGAGGTGTGCAACGAACTTGCTCGTCGCGGAACACGTGTAATCATAGCCGGCCTTGATATGGACTTCCGTTGTACTCCTTTCGGCCCTATGCCGGCTCTTATGTCCATTGCCGACGAGGTTACGAAAGTGCACGCCATTTGCGTGAAATGCGGTAACCTTGCCTATGTGTCGCACCGCAAGGTGGCCGGTGACAAGCAGGTGCTGCTTGGCGAGATGACCGAGTATGAGCCGCTGTGCCGTGAATGCTATTATGCCGCTCTTGCCGAGTTGGAGGAGAAGGGCGCAACCGAGTAGGAGAGAATATTTACATAGCAGACGAGGAGATGCCGCGGCATCTCCTCGTCTGTTGTTATTGGGCGGGGTTACCCACGCGCCCCATAAATAGAATTGTCCCGTTTATGTTCTCCCTTATCGCAAATATGAACGGACGGTCCAGCCTCATATGCTTCTTCTTTTCGGGTGGTGTCGGCCAGGCACCGCATCGCATTATTGCTGTGGCACCGGCAGCTTCAACACCTGTTTCATCAATCGATATGCAGTTCTTCTGTATCACATTGTCAATAGATAGACCTGTTTGGGATATACCGCTGAAATCGGCCTTTCCGGTAAAGGCTCTCTTTATGCCAAGTTCCTTGAATACGGGTGTGATGTCGGTCCCGAACTCAATTTTGAACTTCGGCACCTCAAACTCGAACATATATCTTTCGCCCTTTGCAAAGTCGTTGTCGTATATCTGGTTAAGCCTTTCGACTGCGCTCTCTGTCGAAACTCCTTCGGCAGGCAATATAAACAACATCGAGTATTTGCTGTCTTCAAATTTCCTTGCGGTAGCCTGCATGAATTCGTCTTCGTAGTAGGTGGCATAACAGGACTGTTTCATCATATCCACTTTTACGGTTTCTCCGTCGGCCTTCCTGAAAGCCTTTTTCCTTGTGGCTTCCTTTGTGAACGGGAAAACCCAGCGTCCTTTAAACCACAGCGCATTTAGAATGGCCATTTGCGATGTGGAAGGAAAGTGGTCTATAATTTTGTTTATCTTGCCATTGGTCTCCTTGCTGCACCAGCTGTTTATCTCATCGGCGGCACTGCTTAAAGTTACGCTTTTCACGGCTGCATTGTAATATTTTTCGCTTGTGCTCTTGAATTGCTCCTTTACATCTATCTTGTTGTCAATCCAGATGGAGTTGGCCACGTTTATTTCGGCATCCTCGTTGTCGCTCAAAGCCATTATGCCGGCAAGTTGCGTGTTGTTGAACTCCTCCCTGTTTTTGTATGCGTCAGGGTAGCCCAGGGCTGCGTATATCTCCTGGGCGGTCTTGCCGTCGGCACCATTCGCGCTCATTGCAAGTGCCCACATTGCACTTGCAGGCGATATGCAGTAGTTCTCCTCCTCGGTAGCGTAGCCGGTAGCTTCGAAAAAGCTTACAGCAAAACAATTACGTGGCTGTGTGCTCTCTGTTGCACACCGTTCCGTCGATTGTCCCATTGCAATTGTTGCTGTCATAAACATCGTTGCCACTATTCCTGTAATCCTTCTCATTGTGCTATTGTATCGGTTTTGAATAGTTGTTGTTGAAAAGCATAGTCTGCCGGTTGCCTACTCATAAATTTTCCCGCCTTTGTGTTTCTTCTTCAAAGCTTTAACGCTCAGGTTCTTGCCCAAACAACTGTTGTCTATTTTGCTGCGGTTGGTGGGTTTCAGGTCATCGTCGTGTCCATAGCTGTAAACATCAATGTACTTGACTTTGCGTTTGAGTTTGGGGAAGCGCAGGGGAACAAGAATGTTCTTGCGGTTGCACCCTTTTACAATGAGCAGCCGGTCCATTGTGAGTCCATCAATAGCATACCCGCGTGTCCTGTATGTATCGCCGGTTTCGCAGTCGACAACCATTATGCCTTTGCTGAATGTAACCCACTGCGAGTCGAAATAGATGGAGTGGGCAAATGTCACAATGGTTTCATCTCCCTCGTTGTGTATGCTGTATACCATTTTGGGGTGTTGTGTGTTCCAGGGAGTGTCGGGGCTTGCAAATTTAAGATCGTTCTTTGTAAGTATCTGTCCTTCGTTGAACATCTTACGGTCGTTCTCGTCGAATGTCTGTGCAGTTGCAACGCCTGTGATAATGACTGCTGCAACGAGTGCCAAAAGTTTTTTCATATCGGTAATAGGTTTTTAGAAGTTAATCATAGTGGGTATATCCTCGGCCCGGAAGGTGCCGCCTATGAGCAGGACACGGGCGTGGGTGAGGCTTGTATGTTCGCGTGTGTTGTCCAATGCTCTGGCAGTGCTTACAATGAGTATGGAGCAGAGCCCTCCCTCGCCATATTTATAGAAAAGGTAGTTGCGCATGCCGTTCTTGCTTGTCATAAGCAGGTTCTTGTAGTTATACTCCTTGTATGTGTGGGTGGCAAGCCGTTCGGCCTTGGCGAGCATATCCTTGTCCTCTTTTATGCTTGTCCCGTTCAGAACGGATATGTCGGCACTGCGTATGAAATCGATCTTGTCGATGAATTTTTCGAGGTTGACACCATCTACAATATCTCCTTGCTTGCGGGCAAGGGTGAGCATCGCTTTCGATATGTAGAAATGATGTACGTTAAGGCTCTCCGACTCGGCAGCCTGTGAGAAGAATCCGTCGATATCGTCGTAATTGTTCCCTTCGCTCTTGTTGGCACCGGCCGTGAATGGCAATGCTATCAACAATAACAGAGCTAAAAATCTTGTTCTCATATTCCAGGTTTTAATAATTCGTCATTGAACATAGTGAGTTGAAACAGCTCTCGGTGCTAGTGCCAATGCTTTGCAGGTGAGTGGCAACTTCGCGCTCTTCCGTTCGGGCGCTGTTCATAACGAACGCCAGATGCCCGAAAGCCTTGTTTATGTGTATGGCAGCCTCGGCGGGGTCGGAGAAGGTGTCCTTTGTCTGCACCTCTCCCGGTGTTATCGAGAATATCAGTGCAATTGCTGCCGCCGCAGTCAGGGCATATATGCCTGCGCGGCGTGCTGCCGGTAACCTTTTTGTGCGGCAGGGGAGGGGAGCCGCCTTTCCTGCATCCTCCTTTGCTGCAAGGTTGTCGATAAAGTTGTTCAGACGCTCTTCCATTCCTTGTGGCACTTCGCAGGGAACGGGGAGCAGTGCGAGCAGAAGTTCCTTTTCGCGTTCAACATCGGGTGTCAGTTCTTCACTGCACAGCCTGCGTCGCAGTTCAAACTCCTCCTCGATGCTTGTTGTGCCATCGAAGTATCTGTTTATCAAATCCTTTATATTATCCATACTCCTCTTTTGTGGCTATTTGTAAAGTTTCTTTAATTTTATTCTCACTCTCGACAGTATTGTGCGTATATTTGTCGCACTCAATTCCGTGGCATCCATAATCTCCTCTGTGGTGGCACCATTTATACGCATCAGTATCACGGTCTGCTGCTTGTCGGGCAGCTGTGCTATGTAGAAATGTATGAACTTTTCAAAATCGGCAGTTTCAAAATCGTTTTCTGCCGGGCAGGGGATATCCTCGTTCAGTCCGGTGTCGCTCTCCTTGCCGGCAGCACGTATCTTGTCGTTGCATATGTTCGTTAATGCCTTTGCGCAATAGCTCCACCTCTCTTTTACCTCTTGGAGCATTTCCCGCCTCTCCCAAAGCCTTAAATACAATGTCTGCACGGCATCTTCGGCCTCGTCGCTGTTGCCCAACGCTTTAAGCGCAAGGGCATAGAGCCTCCTGTGCAGTGAGAGGTATTGTATCTTGAAGTCTTCGGTGGTCATTCTGCTCTCTGTCTTGTCTTGTGTTTTGTGCCCTTTGTAAGTAAGACGTGTTTTGCGGCGTTGTGTCACAAAGTTGCACC
Organism: Bacteroidales bacterium; assembly: GCA_015060885.1. GTDB lineage: Bacteria > Bacteroidota > Bacteroidia > Bacteroidales > Bacteroidaceae > HGM04593. The sequence continues at coordinate 5,638 of SUXO01000053.1, read as the reverse complement.
TTTTTTTTGCAAATAGAGCAAAAAGCCACATTAAAATGGTGCCGCAAACGTTGTTTTTTAAAAAGTATGGCTATATTCGCAAAACAAACAGCATATTTATGAAGTATCAAGAAGTAACTTTGGGCCGTTTCCTGCGCATCATTCTTGTGATGCTGGTGGTGGCAATATCCTATTTCGTGCTCGACAGCCTGAGCAGCGTGCTCTTGCCGTTTGCCGTGGCGTGGCTGTTGGCCTATCTGCTCTATCCCGTAGTCTGCTTCGTGCAATACAAGATGCGTTTCAGGTATCGCCTCCCGTCGATAGTGGCAGTAATTGTTTTTGTGGTTGCAATGTTGCTTGCAGTCCTTATGCTCATAGTGCCGTCGATGTTGCAGGAGTTCTCTCTCTTCAACAAGATTGCAATATCCTTTTTGAGCGACAACATAAAGAACCCTTCGATACCGCCTGTCGTGGTGGAATATATACGCAGTGTGGCAAACGAAGAGGGGCTTATGTCGCTGTTGCAAAGTTCGGGCGTGCAGGAGTTGCTTAACGAATTTATGCAGCAGACGCAGATGTTGCTTGTGGGTACCGTGAATGTCGTGGCCCAGCTCTTCGGCGCTTTTGTGGTGTTGCTTTATATGTTCTTCATTCTGCTCGACTATGAGCACCTCTCCGACGAGTGGCCGCTCTATATTCCCGTGCGATGGCGCAACATCGCCGGCAAGCTGTCGAGCGACCTTGTAAACGGTATGAACCAATATTTCCGCGGGCAAGCACTTGTGGCATTGTGCGTGGGTGTGCTTTTTGTGATAGGCTTCCTTATAATAGACTTCCCAATCGCCATTGGATTCGGCCTTTTCATAGGTGTGTTGAACCTGGTTCCCTATCTTCAAATAGTTTCGTTGCTTCCAATGCTTTTCCTTGCGATGATTAAAGCTGCAAACACCGGCGAGAACTTTTGGGTGGTGTTTGCGACGGCTCTTCTGGTAATGTGCATCGTTCAGTCTATACAGGACCTCATTCTTGTGCCTTGCATAATGGAAAAACGTATGAACCTGCACCCCGCGCTCATCCTGCTCTCCCTCTCGGTTTGGGGCAAGCTGCTCGGTGTGCTCGGAATGATAGTCGCCCTGCCGCTTACAACGCTTCTGCTCGGCTATCTTAAACGTTATCACGAACTCAACAGCGATGTGGGCGAGGGTTACGAGAACCCGTTGGAAAAGGCTGTCGATACTGCAACATTCAACAGTGCGCCAGCCGACGATAAGGAAAAAACACCCGTGGAGTGAAAAAAACTCCGATAATGTTTGCAGATACAAAAAAAATGCATACCTTTGCACACGCTTAACGGCACATTAGGTAGATTCGCTAGCTCAGCAGGTAGAGCACATCCCTTTTAAGGATGGGGTCCTGGGTTCGAGCCCCAGGCGAATCACTGAATGAAGGGACTCACAATGAGTCCCTTTCTTTTTTAAGGTTTGTGAACCGTGTGTTCTGGTCAGGACACGGAATTGTATTATGAAAAAGATTTGTGATTTTATTTCCCGTTGGATGGGGGTTATAGTGCTGCTTGCAGGCCTCTTTTCCCTTGCCTTTCCGGCAGTGTTTGCTCCCGTGGAGATGCGCTCCATAAACCCTATGCTGGGCGTTATAATGTTTGGAATGGGGCTAACCTTGAACCCTGCCGATTTCCGTGTGGTTCTGAGCCGTCCCAAGGATATTCTTGCAGGGTGTGCCTTGCAGTTCACCATAATGCCTTTGATAGCCTGGGGGCTGGTAAAACTGTTTGCCTTGCCTGCCGACCTTGCGTTGGGAGTTATTCTTGTAGGATGTTGTCCCGGCGGTACCGCCTCGAACGTGATTACCTATCTTGCCAAGGGTGACCTTGCGCTGTCGGTGGGTATGACTGCCGTTTCCACCCTGCTTGCGCCCCTGCTCACGCCTCTGCTCACCCTGTTGTTTGCCGGCACGTTTGTCGATGTCGATACCACAGCTATGCTGCTGTCGATAGTGTATGTGGTAATAGCTCCCATTCTCGGCGGTTTTCTTGTCCAGCGTCTGCTGCCGCAACTCACAAGAAGGGTGGTTCCTTACTTGCCGGCCTTCTCATCACTGATGATAGCTGTCGTGGTTGCCATAATAGTGTCGCACACATCCGAAAAACTGCTCAATGGAGGCTGGCTCATAGTTTTGGTGGTGGCACTGCATAACATTTTCGGCCTTTTGGCAGGATTCCTGGGCGGTACTCTTTTAGGGCTCTCTCTTCCTAAGAGTGCTGCAATATCCATAGAGGTGGGTATGCAGAACAGCGGGCTTGCGTCGTCGCTGGCAACATTGCATTTTGCCACCTTTCCGCTTGCAGCCATACCTGGTGCCATTTTCAGTGTGTGGCACAATATAAGCGGGGCTATTGTCGCGCGCATATATAGTTCGCGCATAAATGCCGCGTGACGATTATTTCTTCTTGAAATAATCGTTATACACTTTTATGACAAACACTATTGCGCTGCAAATGGTGGTTATGAGGTTTGTAATGGCAATCGACCATATTATATCGGGCTTGTGAAGGAATCCTTGCAACATAAAACCAAAAGCTCCAATGGCCATCATCAGAAAGGCAGTCATTGAGATACCATCGGTGTTGCGAGTGCGTATAGTTTGAATGGCCTGTGGCAGGTATCCGAGTATTATAGCAATGCTGCCGGCATAGGCACAAACATCATAAAGAGCTACTTGTTCCATAGAATTGTTCTTTTGAGTAATAACAAGAATAGGGGTGGCTTTTCTTTAACCACCCCCGTGAATTTTCACTCTTTTATCAGTTTCATCATAGCCCAACGGTTGTTCTCGGCGCAACCGTCGTATCGCAGGCCGTGCAGTGCAGCTTCCTCTTTCAGCACCTCGATATCGTCAGTGTAGAAACCGCTAATGAAGAGAACGCTCCCGCTATGCATACACTTGACATAGTTCTGCATATCGGCAAGCAGAATGTTGCGGTTTATGTTTGCAATGACAAAGTCGAAACAATCGCTCTCCTTTATTGCATCGGCACCGCCCAGGCGCACCTCAATGTCGGGTGTGTTGTTGAGCGTGATGTTTTCGAGTGCATTCTCGTAAGCGAACTCGTCAATGTCGATGGCAACCACCCTTTCGGCACCGCATTTACGTGCGAGAATAGCCAGCAAGGCAGTTCCGCAACCCATATCCAGCAGGCTCTTCCCTTGCACCTCGCTTCCAAGAATGGCACGTATCATATGGCAGGTGGTCTGGTGGTAGCCTGTGCCGAATGCCATTTTGGGGTCTATGAGTATATCGTACTCGGCCTTTGGAACGTCGGTGTGGAATGTGCTGTGTATAACACACTTGTCATCGACGATGATAGGCTGGAAATAGTTCTTTTCCCACTCGGCGTTCCAGTCCTCGCCTTCAACCGTTTCGGCAGTGTAGCTTATTGAATAGCCATCGATGGGGAAATTGTTTATAATACCTTTGACAGCCTCTTCGTCGAATGCACTTACCGGTGCGTAGGCTGTCATTCCGTTCTCTTCGGGTACAAAACTTTCGAACCCTGCATCGGCAAGCAGGGCGGCAAGTATGTCGGTGGCAACCTCCTCTGTGGGAGTAACCGTGAATGTCACTTTGGTGTAGTCGTTCATAGTGCGTTACTCTTTTATGGTACTCTTTTTAAGCAGGAACGTGTCGATGGCTTTCAGCAACTCCTCCTTTGGTACAAAGCCTTCGCTGCCGCTCGGTGTCCCCTCCATTGGAACGAACAGCAGGGTGGGCAGGGCTCGTATTCCCATAGCCGTTGCCACTTCGGGCTCCTTGTCGGTATTTATTTTGTATACATAAATCTCTCCTTTCAGTTCTGTGGCTATCTCTTCGAGAATGGGCGATAGCTTGCGGCAAGGGCCGCACCAGTCGGCATAGAAATCTATTATCGCAGGCTTGTCGCCTTTGTACTGCCAGGTCTTGCTGTTAGCCTTATAGTCGCATACCTTCTCCAAAAAAACGTCCTTTGTGAGGTGAATTACATCGCTTTTCTGTGCAAAAGCACCGGTGACTGTGGTTGCAAGCAACAACGTAAATATTATAAGAGTCTTTTTCATTGTCAGTCTTTTTTTTATATGTTATCCTTTGCGGCGTTTCTTTACATCAATCTTTGCAATACCGCCTGTCGATGTCTCCTTGTAGAGGCTGGGAATGTCGTGTCCCGTCTCCTTCATAACCTCCACAATGCGGTCGTAATCAATTTTGTGCTTGCCGTCGGAGAGGGCTGCGTAGGTGCATGCATCGAGTGCGCGTGAAGCGGCAATGGCATTACGCTCAATGCAGGGTACCTGTACAAGTCCGCACAATGGGTCGCATGTGAGGCCCAAGTGGTGTTCGAGCCCCATTTCGGCAGCATACTCTATCTGGTTTATTGTGCCGCCGAACAACTGGCAGGCAGCCGCAGCTGCCATAGCACAGGCAACGCCCACCTCGCCCTGGCAACCTACATCGGCCCCCGATATTGAGGCGTGCTCCTTTGCAATGTTGCCGAAGAGCCCGGCTGTGGCAAGGGCGCGCAATATGCGTGCTTCGCTGTTCTCGTGCGATTGCGACAGGTGGTAGAGCACAGCCGGCAACACTCCGCACGAACCGCAGGTGGGTGCAGTTACAATGGTTGTGCCGCTTGCATTCTCCTCCGATGTGGCAAGGGCGTATGCATAAATCTTTGCCTTGCTTGCCACCGATGCGCTGTACGAACGCGATTTAAGCAGGTACAATCCGGCCTTTCTCTGTATTCCAAGCCCGCCGGGGAGAACGCCTTCGTGTTCCAGTCCTCGTCTGATGGTGCTTTGCATTGTGTGCCACACCTCTCTCAGGTAATCCCATATTTCCGGGCCCTCGTGTTTCTCCACATATTCCCAGAACGAGCAACCGGTCTCGTCGCACCAGTCCATAATCTCGTGTGCGGTGGTAAGGGGGTATATATCGGCTTCGTTCTTTGTGGTCTGTTCGTTGGCAAGCTCACCGCCGCCCACGCTGTATATAATCCACTCGTCAATGGCTTTTCCCTCTTTTATAGCCTCGAATTTCATACCGTTTGGGTGAAAGGGAAGGAACACCGTGGGTTCCCACACAAGTTCCAGCGGTGCTATGGGTTCAAGCACCTCAATGATGGCCTTGTCGGTCATATGTCCCTCACCTGTCGCCGCGAGGCTGCCATAAAGCGTAACACGGTATCTGTCGACATCGGGGCACCGCTCGGCAAACAGTTTGGCAGCTCTGTTGGGGCCCATTGTGTGGCTGCTCGAAGGGCCAAGGCCTATTCTGAAAAGTTCGCGTAGTGATTTCATAAATGCATTACAGTTTATGTGCGAAAATAATATTTTATTGCGACAAACGGCAAATAATCGGTCAAGAATATTGCAAAAGCTTTTTAAATAAGCTTAAAGGGCTCAGTAGCAAAAAGGTGTGGGCACTCACTATATACGATACTAAACATTCTTTCTTTTGACTTCTCGGTGTTATTTGTCGGTTATTCTCTCATTGGAAATATATCTTTGACGTTCTTTGTCGCGCAAAGAACCAAACGCCCGGCACGCGAGTAAAATCAGTCGCTCACGCCTCGGCTCGTGAATTGTTGCACAATATAACTCGTTCGTTCCTC
>SUXO01000052.1 GCA_015060885.1 Bacteroidales bacterium | reverse complement strand
TCTGACGGTTGAAGAACGGCATAAGCCTCTGCTTGCCGGCAAAGCCTTGATTGATTAAAAGGTACTTTTCATCGTGTCGCATAGGATTGCCAAGATAGACATCTTCCACTTGCCAGCCTCGCTTCTCGAACTCGTGGCATACCACCCAATTAAAGTCCTGCTCATTGACGGCATAGTTCGCGCCAAGTGCTGTGGTGTCATAGTAGTAAACCACTGTCTTGTTTTGGTGGTGTGCATAGTAATTGCAGAACTCTTCAATGAGTGCCGGGATTTTCCTCTCAAACTTTACATAAAAGGATTTTATGATGTTGAGCCTGCGACCTTCGGGCTGTCCTGCGACTATCCAATTTATGTTTGCATTGAATAATGCCATCTTTCGCAACCCACGCGGCATAACCTTTGGCTATGCTGCGCGTGACTAATTGCTGATGACATTTTCGAATTATCCATTTGTAGTCCATACCTATGCAGATAGGTGCAAGGGGATTAACATCGCTGTCGCAGAGTGAAGAGTTGAGAGTGGAAAGATGAGGGTGGAGAGTGTCGAACTCCCTTTTTTTTTATCCCCTCTCACGGAATTGGATTTTGTTGTATATTTGCACAGCAAAGCGAAAATACAACAACATATAAGATGAACACAATCTGGATAGTTATCCCCATTCTCCTTGTACTTATGTTTTTGCTGGGAACAGAACTGAACAAGGAGGCGTTCGTAAACGTGGCTCGCCACCCAAAAGCCGTTATTCTTGGAATGACAGGGCAATTGCTGCTGTTACCCGCCATAGCTTTCATTCTTGCCTGGGTAATGGATATGCCACCCGTCTATTTTATGGGAATTGTTCTCATTGCCTGTTGCCCCGGCGGCAGCTCCTCAAACGTGTTCTCAATGCTTGCAAAGGGCGATGTTGCCCTCTCGGTAACACTCACGGCTGTGAGCAGCATCGTAACACTCTTCACGCTGCCCGTAATAATGGAACTTGTATCGCACTTTGTTTCGCACAGTGCGGGAGCGACGATTGAGTTGCCTGTGAGCAAACTGTTGATGCAGAACATCGTACTGCTCTTCATCCCCTTGCTGGCCGGTCTGTTGCTACGCTACAAGAACCCTTCGCTGGCAGCCAAAGTGAGCCGGGCATTGAACAAGGTTGCCTTCCCTGCGCTTATGTTGCTTGCCTTGCTGTTCTTTCTGCAATACACGCAGGAGATAATAGACAACTTCGGCCTCATAGGCTTCGCGTGCGCCACACTCATCATTGCGAGTATGATTTGCAGCTCATTGCTGTCGCGGCTGGGAAGGCTCAAAAACGCTGTACGCCGCACCATTGTAATTGAAGTTGGAATGCAGAACGCGGCACAGGCAATAGCCATTGCCACATCACCCTTCATTTTCAACAGTGGCGAGATGGCTATCCCGGCAATCATTTACGCTCTGCTTATGAATGTAATACTACTGCTTTATATTGCAAAATTCAAATACTCAAAATAAATTCTTTATGGCAAAGAAAGAGAAGATAAAGAACCTGTTCGACAATATAGCACCCGACTACGACAAACTGAACCACATTCTCTCGCTTAACATCGACAAGGGATGGCGCAAAAAGGCTGTACGCGAAATTGCGGACAGCGAAAAGCCCCTCGCCGTGCTCGATGTTGCCTGTGGTACGGGAGATTTCACGATAGAGATTGGCAGAAAGGTTGCCGAAGGCAGCCAAGTAACGGGCATCGACCTTTCCGAGGGGATGATGAAGGTGGGGCGCGAGAAGATAAAGGCTGCCGGGCTGCAAGCCACCCTCGAATATGGCGACTGCGAGGCACTCACCTACCCCGACAGCACTTTCGACCGCATATCCGTGGGGTTCGGCGTGCGCAACTTCGAACACCTTTCCGTGGGGCTTAAAGAGATGTGCCGCGTTCTTAAATCCGGCGGTAAGCTGGTAATTCTTGAACTTTCTGTTCCATCGAACCCCATAATACGTTGGTGCTACAAACTCTACTTCCTGAACATACTCCCCGCAATAGGCGGTTTGGTATCGGGCAACAGAGGAGCGTATGAATACTTGCCGGCATCGGTACTGCACTTCCCCGCCCCCGACAAGTTCATACCTATGATGCGCGAGGCCGGGTTCGGCGAAGTAAGGCACAAGGCATTCACATTCGGTATATGCCGTATGTATGTGGGAATAAAATAAAAAACACACCCGGTTATGATGAGGAAGTGGATAGAGGCAATGCGCTTGCGCACTCTCCCGGTGAGCATTGCCGGCGTGTTGGCAGGGTGCGGCTGTGCAATTGTGCAAGGAGGATTTTCGGCAACGCCTGCGGCATTATGCCTCCTGTTTGCTTTGTCGGCACAGATAGCATCGAACTTCGGCAACGAGTATTACGACTTTAAAAACGGTATGGACCGCAAAGGACGCGAAGGGTTCCGTCGATGTGTTACCGAGGGCGACATCACGCCACAGGCGATGAAACGCGCCACATTTGCAATGCTGGGCATAGCCGCAGCCATCGGTTGCTCTATGCTCTTTTATGGCGGATGGTGGCTCATTCCCATAGGCTGCATCATTCTGCTCTTTGCGCTTGCATACAGCACTGGCCCCTACCCTCTGTCGCACCACGGGCTTGGCGATGTCACTGTGGTCATATTCTTTGGGGTGGTACCCGTAACACTCACCTGCCACCTGCAAACAGGAGCGTGGAACGGGATGCCGGAACTGCTTGCAACATCGGTTTCCACCGGGTTGCTTGCTGCCAATGTTCTAATAGTAAACAATTACAGGGACATGGAAGACGATGTGGTTGCGGGGAAACACACCACCGTTGTGCTGTTTGGGCGAACGGTTATGGAGTGGGTATACCTCCTTTCCGGCATAACGGCAATGGTTTTAATGACACCGATGTGGGCTGTGCTGCCGCTTTGGGCCCTGCCGGCACCCGTCATATACCTGGCATTGCACATTATCACCTGGCGAAAAATAAAAGAGAGCCGTGGCTCCGCGCTCAACCCATTACTGGGCCGCACAGCAGTGAATTTATTGATTTTCACCCTTTTGTTTCTCATCGCCTGCATATTAGGAGGTACCGTATAGAGAACACTTTTTATTTATTCAAAAGAAAATATTCCAAGAATTGCGCGTATTTTGAAATTTTTTTGTATCTTTGCACCGCAAATGTGAAAGCACAAGTGCAAACGGGGCATTAGCTCATCTGGCTAGAGCGTTTGACTGGCAGTCAAAAGGTGACGAGTTCGACTCTCGTATGCTCCACCAACAAAAAAGAGATAAGCAGCTGCATATCTCTTTTTTGTTGGTATTCACCCCACTCCCAGGTCGGTATTTTCAATAAGCACCTCCACCCGTTCATCATCCTTTATGCAGGGATAAATATTTTGCGTGAACCAGGCGGCAAGTTCGTCGTTGCGCTCGACAGCTGTGCCGTTGTTGCAAAAGAGATTGACGCTGAAATATTCGAAGTGCTGTTTAGCGGTTTCAATATCGGCTGCTATGCGATGGGGAGTATCGTCATCGGTGCAGCAAAGCAGGCATATACCGGCAAAATAGCGGGCGACATCGGCAGCTGTAACCCATTCGGGCACTCCTTTGTTCCAGCGTTTGCGTTGCGCGGCATCGAAGCTCTCAATACCGCAACGGAATTTTACTTTTGCGGGAGCAAACTGCGCAGCAAAGGCTTCGAGACGGTTGCGATACATAAAATGGGCCTCGAACCACAGAGTGTGTATTCCCTTATCGCGTACAACATCTTTGAGCATCTGCAAGGTCTGCGCATCGAGCTCCATTGCCGAACCTGAATTTATCACATCGAGCACTCCCGTTTCGCCTGTCACACGGGCAAGAACCTCGCAATTCACGGCAAAAGGGTTGTCGCTAACGTCGGTATGGTAGTTGCAGAAGGTACACTTGCCCCAACGGCACCCTGTGCCTTGCAACAAGACAAACTCGCGTGGCAGCTTGGTGCGAATGACTGCATACCTATCCATTGTGTCTCACTTTAAGAATACGTCGTTTCAATGCCACAATAACGGCGTAGGCCATTGGAGTGCCAAAAAGCACCTCGATACCTAATTTCATACAATATTGGAAGGCTATCATAAGCAACAGGTCGCGCGTGCTCAAAACGCCCAAAAAAGCAATGAGCACAAAGGGCACCGTGTCGAGCAGATAGCCTACCACCGAACTGCCTATGGTGCGCACCCACAGCATACGGCCACGGGTAATGGCTTTTATGCGCTCCATAAACCAGGCGTTGGAGAGCTCGCCAAGCAGAAAACCAGCCAAAGAGCCTATGACTATGCGAGGTACATAAGTAAAAATAGTGTTATATGAAACGGCTGTGGTGTCGAGATAATCGAGTGAAGGCAACCACACTCCCACCTGTGTGCACACTACCATAATCACATTGCACAGAAAAGTTGTCCATATTACCTTGCGCGCCGTGCGATAGCCCCATATTTCGGTGAGGACATCGCCCAGCATATATGCAAACGGGAATGTGATTGTTCCTGCATCGAAATAAAAAAGACCAAAGAAACCTATTATTTTTACCGCCATAATGTTCGACACCAGATAGAGCGTGACAAACAGCGCAGTGATGACCATAAGCGGCATATCGCCGCCTGTTCGGTTTTTGAAAGGGTTTTCCGATACCTTGTCCATAATTTAGAAGTTGCTTTATTTCATTGGGGCAAAAGTAAACAAAATGCTACAAACTGCAAAATGACAGACTGCGCTGCTTATAAAAAATTATCGCCACAACGCCGGCTGTTACCTTCTTTTTTACTAATTTTGCAACATAACAACAGACACATAATAAAAATATGAAGAAAATAATTTATCTATTATCATTTATTACAGTTATGTCCATACTCACATCCTGCGACACTCAAAGTAACGGCAATGCCCTGTTGCGCGAAAGCCAGGCACCATTCGGTGCTCCCGAATTTCACCTCTACTCCATAGCCGACTTCAAGGAGGGATTCGACAAAGGTATTGCCGAAAAGAGAGCCGACATAAAGAAGATTATCGAAAACAGTGAAGAGCCCACATTTGAGAATACCATAGAGGCTATGGAAAAGAGCGGCAGGCTGTTCGACAAGGTTGCGAACATATTCTTCACACTCAACGAAAGCGACAACAGCGACGAGATGACCGAGGTTGAGAATTATGTAACACCACTGCTGACCGACCTCGCCGGCTACGTATATATGAACGATACACTGTTTGCCCGCATACGCACATTGTACGACAACCGTGCAAGCCTGGCACTCGACGAGGAGCAGTCCATTGTACTCGAAAACTACTATAACTCATTTGTGCGCGGCGGTGCATTGCTCGACGAAGCCGGCAAAGCAAAACTGCTGGAAATCAACACCGAACTTGGGCTCGCCGGAATTGAGTTCGGCAAGAACCTGCTTAACGACAACAAGGCATACAAACTTGTGATTACCGACAAGAAAGACCTTGCCGGGCTGCCGCAAAGCAGCATCGACGCGGCGGCAGAGGCTGCACAGGCCGACAGCATCGAGGGATGGGTATTCACCCTCGACAAGCCCAGCTGCATACCCTTCCTGCAATATGCCGACAACCGCGAGCTGCGCAAACAGGTGTACAAGGCATACTACGGCCGTGGCGACAACAACAATGCCAACGACAACAAGGCCATAATAACAAAAATCCTGAAACTGCGTAAGGAGAAAGCCAACCTGCTCGGCTTCAAGACATACGCCCACTTTGTTCTCGACGAGAAGATGGCGAAGACACCCGAAGCGGCACTAGACCTGCTCAACAGCATATGGGCACCTGCTTTGGAACGCGCCAAAGAGGAGTCGGCTGCACTGCGCGAAATTGCCGGCCACGAAATTGAAGGGTGGGACTGGTTCTATTACACCGAAAAACTCCGCAAGGCGAAATATGCCCTCAACGATGCCGATATAAAGCCATACTTTGAACTCAACAGGGTGTTGCAGGGAGCATTTGTATGCGCCAACAAATTATATGGCGTGCAGTTCATAAGACGCACCGACATACCCGTTTACCACGACGAGGTATCCACATACCAGGTGCTCGACCGCGAGGGCAACCACCTCGGTATCTTCTACACCGACTTCTTCCCCCGCCCTTCCAAACGCCAGGGTGCCTGGATGGTGAACTTCGTAAACCAGAGCAACATAGACGGCAACAGCATACGACCCTTCATTGTGAATGTATGCAACTTCACAGCACCGCAAGGCGGCATCCCTGCGCTACTCAACATCGACGAGACACGCACGCTGTTCCACGAATTCGGGCACGCTCTTCACGGCCTGCTCACACAGGCCCACTACCCCAGCGTAAGCGGTACAAGTGTGAAACACGACTTTGTTGAACTCTTCTCGCAAGTAAACGAGAAATGGGCCATACACCCCGAAGTGCTGCGCACTTATGCAACGCACTACAAAAACGGCCAAACAATCCCCGACAGCCTCATTGAGAAGATGCAACGCAGCTCACACTTCAATCTTGGATTTGAAACAAGCGAAGTGGTTGCAGCCGCACTGCTCGATATGAAGATGCATCTTATAGAAGACTACACCGATTTCGACAGCAACACATTCGAAAAGGAACTTCGCAAGGAACTTGGTTTCATCGACGAGATTGAATACCGTTACCGCAGCACCAACTTCTCTCACATCTTCGGCGGCGGATACGAAGTTGGTTACTACTCTTACCTGTGGGCCGAAGTACTTGACTGCGATGCCTTTGAACTGTTCAAGGAGAAGGGTATATTCGATGCCGCAACCGCTGCAAGTTTCAAGCAACTGCTCGAAATGGGCGGAACCAAAGACCCTATGCGTGAATATCGCCGTTTCCGCGGTGCCGACCCCAACCCCGACGCATTGCTGCGCACAAGAGGACTTATTAAAGAATAACCTGCTACAACAGAGATAGAAATGATGGAAGAGAGAATAGAACTTGCCGTGTCGCTCTTTAAAGAGGGATACAATTGCAGCCAGTCAGTGGTTGCCGCCTATGCAGACCTCTATGGCTTCACCCGCGAACAGGCCCTTAAAATGGCTGCGTCGTTCGGCGGAGGAATCGGCCGTATGCGCAAGACTTGCGGTGCTGCCTGCGGTCTTTTTATGCTTGCCGGGCTCGAAACAGGCTGCACCGAGGGAAAAGACCGCGAAGGCAAAGAGGCAAATTACATCCTTGTGCAGCAGCTTGCCGAGGAGTTCGCAAAGCGCAACGGTTCACTCACGTGTGCCGAGTTGCTTGGGCTTGAAAAGAGCGCTCCCACCCCCACAACACCCGAAGCACGAACTGCCGAATATTACAAGAAACGTCCCTGCTCAAAAATGGTGGAAGAGGCTGCACGCATATGGGCCGAATACCTTGAAAAGAATAAGAAGCCGTAGTTTATTTTGCATAAAGCAAACGGCCGGCATATACTAATTTTTACTAAAAATATTGAATATCACGGCTTTTTGTTTGCAGATATAAAAAAAAAGCGTACCTTTGCACCCGATTTCAAAAGCCATCTACTAAACGGCTATAATTTTTAATTTAAATATAGAACTATTATGATGATTACAGAGCAGGCCGGTGAATTTGCAGGCCGTATTTGGACAGCACTTAACGAAACAGAAGGTTTGACACTTAAAGAGATTAAAAAAGAGACTAAACTCAAAGAGAAAGAGTTGTACTTGGGTCTTGGTTGGTTGCTCCGCGAAGACAAGGTATTCTCTTGCATCGCCGGTGAGGATGAAATCTTCGCTTTGAAGTAATAAAGAGGACAGGTCTTTTTACAATGATAGCTCGGCAATAGCCGGGCTGTTTTTGTATTATATACTTCGGTGGTACACGTCTTGTTATATAAAATGGCTCAGTAGCAAAAAGGTGTGGGCACTCACCATATACAATACTAAACATTCTTGCTTTTGACTTCTCGGTGTTATTTATCGGTTATTCTCTCATTGGAAATATATCTTTGACGTTCTTTGTCGCGCAAAGAACCAAACGCCCGGCACGCGAGTAAAATCAGTCGCTCGGTTCTTTGTTCACGTCGCCCAAAGGTGAACCCTCAGTCGAACCTCCCTTGCCGTGTTTATCTTTCTCACATTTGCAGGGTGCTGCGGGACTTCCTCAGTTAGTTGCCTTGCGGCACCTAACTCACGGGCAAACATTCCTCGCACTCTCTCCTGCAAATGCTCGGATAAACACTATGATTTTAACGGTGCCGGTTTCTTTTTAGAATTACCATTGCAGGAGGTAATTCGTTATACAAAGGGCAGCGTGAGGGAGCACAACTTATTAAAGAAACAATTTGTCCACACTAAATTTCTACTGAACCTGTTTTGTATGATAAAATGCGGCATTCATTAAAAAAAACGGAAGAATTATATAAATTTACAAAAACAGGCTTAATCTTTTTACTGTTTTTTATGTCAAAAGAGATGAATATATAATACCTTATTGATAAATAAAGAATATGTACAAAAAAGCAATAATTGCACTCGCCTGTACAGCAGCAATACAGGTTGCCGCACAAGAGCCACAGCAATGGAGCCTGAAAGAGTGCATCGACTACTCCTTGGAGCACAACATAGAACTGCAAATGGAGCAGTTGTCACTCGAAGAGAGCGAAGTGAACGTAAAGAATGCAAGAGCGTCACTCTTTCCCTCACTATCGTTCAGCACAAGCCAGAACGGGCGTTACAAGCCCTACTTCGACAACAGCGGAAGCAACGCATTTGTAACTTCCGACGGTTCGGGCGGCAGCAGGGTAAGCGCTTCGCAGAACCATTTCAGCTATTCGGGCAGTTATGGAATAAACGCAGGAGTTACCATATTCAATGGCGGCAAGAATGTAAATAACATAAAACAGCAGAAACTTTCGCGCGACATAGCCCGGCTGTCGGTAAAGGAGCGTGAGAATATGCTCAAAGAGCAGATTGCAAAGTTGTTCGTGCAGATACTCTACTCGACCGATGCAATAGAGGTGAGCAAGGCAACACTTGCAGCCGCAAAGGAGAACCTGAAACAGGGCAAAGAGAAATTCGAGGTGGGAAAAGTTGCGCGCAGCGAGGTTGCGCAGCTGCAATCGCAAGTGGACAATGCCGAATACCAGCTTGTAAACAGCCGGGCACAGTTGTCGCAATTCAAGTTACAGCTAAAACAGATGCTCGAAATAACCGACGGCAGCGAGTTTGCCATTGAGACACCCGAAACGTCGGATGCGCTTGCTCTCACGCCCGTGGCACCGGTAAACGAGGTATACAATGCTGCTATTATGCGCAGACCCGAAATTGAGAGCAGCCGCCTTTCGGCAGAATCGTCGGAACTTGCGGTAAAGATAGCAAAAGCGGGGTACTACCCCACAATATCTCTCAATGCAGGAGCCGGCACAAGCAACAGCGACAACACCGGCAACGGGTTCGGGCACCAGATGAAGCATAACCTCAACTGTTCTATGGGTGTTACCCTCTCGGTACCCATATATGACAACCGAAACACAAAAAGCAACATACAGAAAGCAAAAATACAGCAGGCAACAAGCCGTTTACAGGAACTGAACGCACAAAAGGAGCTTTACAGCACCATAGAGAGTTTGTGGAACGATGCCAACAGCGCACAGAAGAGGTTCATTGCTGCAAAGAGCAATGTCGAGAGCGCACAGGAGAGCTACGACTATGTGAACGAGCAGTTCAATGTGGGATTGAAGAATGCCACCGAGCTGCTTACCGAACGCAGCAACCTGTTGAGTGCCCAGCAAGAGCTGTTGCAGGCGAAATATACAGCAATACTCAACGTGCAGTTGCTTAAATTCTATATGGGCGAGGATATACTTTTTTAAAAATAACAAAACACTATAATACAATGAGAAGAAGAACCAAGAAAAGAGCATTGTTGCTCGCTCTGTTTGCCTGTGCGGTAATCGGCACAGCGTGGCTGTTCAGTGGCAAGAGCCAGAAGCTGCCAATAAAGATAAACTACGCGAAAGTGGAGAAAAAGGACATTTGCAGCGGTGTCACCGCCACCGGAACCATCGAACCGGTCACAAAGGTCGAGGTGGGTACACAGGTGTCGGGCATAATAAGCAACGTCTATGTCGACTACAACAGCATAGTAAAGAAGGGCGATATAATTGCCGAGCTCGACCGCACGAACCTCATAAGCGAACTGTCGAGCAGCGAGAACAATATGAATAGCGCACAGGTGGAGTATGAATACCAGAAAAGAAACTGCGAGCGTGTAAAAACCCTGTTCGACAAAGGACTTGTGAGTGCCGACGAATATGAAACCGCCGAACTTGCATTCAAGAAAGCGAAAAACAGCTACGCCACTGCAAAGTTCGGTGTGGAGAAGGCCCGCACCAACCTGGGATATGCCACAATCACATCGCCCATTGACGGCGTGGTATTGAGCAAGGCCATTGAAGAGGGGCAGACTGTCGCATCGTCATACAACACCCCCACCCTCTTTACCATTGCAGCCGACCTTACCGATATGCGACTTATAGCCAACGTCGACGAAGCCGACATAGGCAGTGTACAGGTGGGACAGAACTGCGTTTACACGGTTGATGCATTCCCCAACGACCAGTTCGAAGGAAAGGTTACACAGGTGCGCCAGGAGCCCACGACCACAAGCAATGTGGTGACATACGAGGTCGTAATATCGGCAGCCAACCCCGACCTTAAACTAAAACCGGGACTCACTGCCAATGTGACTATATATACACTTGAACGCAAGGGTGTGACAGGTGTCAGCAGCAAGGCCTTGCGCTTCACCCCCAACGCAGCACTGCTTGGCGAGGAGTACACCATAAGCGACTGCGACGGGAAGGAAAAACTGTGGACACTCGACGGCAACAGATTCGTTGCCCACAGCGTAAAGGCAGGGCTCTCAAACGGTTCACTCACCGAGATATTGGAGGGGATTGAACCCGGCACAACAGTTGTGAGCGAAGTGAGTGTAACCACCAACAGCACCGCAAAAGACGAAAAGATGGAACGCAGCCCCTTTGCACCGGGCCCACGGAACAACAAAAAGAAGTAATGCACAATGAACAAGCCTATAATTGAATTGGAGAATGTGAAGAGGGAGTTCATCGTGGGCGAGGAGACGGTGCGCGCTCTGCGCGGTGTGAGCTTCACAATCACAGAAAACGAGTTCGTGACCATAATGGGAACATCGGGTTCAGGAAAATCGACACTGTTGAACCTGCTCGGTTGCCTCGACACACCCACAAGCGGCGAATACAGGCTCGACGGCATTCCTGTGCGCAAGATGAGCAAGAACCAACGTGCCGGTATGCGTATGCGCAAGATTGGTTTTGTATTCCAGAATTATAACCTGCTTGCAAAAACCACAGCTGTGGAGAATGTAGAACTTCCTCTTATGTACAACCCGCGCATAAGCTCGGCCGAACGGCGCAAACGGGCAATAGAGGCTCTTGAAGCCGTGGGGCTTGGCAACAGGCTTATGCACAAGAGCAACCAGATGAGCGGCGGACAGATGCAGCGTGTAGCCATTGCACGAGCCCTGGTGAACAACCCGTCGGTGATACTTGCCGACGAGGCCACGGGTAACCTTGACACACGCACTTCGTTCGAGATTCTCACCCTCTTCCAGCGCCTGCACGCCGAGGGGCGTACCATAATTTTCGTTACCCACAACCCCGAAATTGCCCAATACAGCAGCCGTAATATTGTGCTGAAAGACGGGCGCATAAAAGAGGACACCATTAACAACAACATTATGTCGGCTGCCGAAACACTTGCATCGCTGCCCGTGCAGAACGACGATTAAAGAGAACGTTTTATGAATTTTACAAATTTGTTCAAGATAGCATTGCGTGCCATTGCCGGCAACAAGTTGCGAGCCTTTCTCACTATGCTCGGTATAATCATTGGTGTGGCATCGGTAATTACGATGCTTGCCATTGGCCAGGGCTCAAAGCGCAGCATTCAGGCACAGATATCGGAGATGGGTTCCAATATGATTATGATACACCCCGGTGGCGACCGCCGTGGCGGTGTGCGCCAGAACAGTGCCGATATGCAGACACTTAAACTCGATGACTATGAGAGCATCCTGCACGAAGCACAACTGTTGTCAGCTGTGAGCCCCAGCGTGAACAGTTCGGGACAACTCATACGCGGTAACCACAACACGCCCACCACCATTTATGGAATAAGCGAGGACCACCTCACAATACGACAGCTCGAAATTCTCGATGGTGATATGTTCGGCGAGCAGGAGATAAAGACCGCTGCAAAGGTGTGCCTGCTTGGCAAGACAGTCATCGACGAACTTTTCCCCGACGGAGAGGACCCTGTGGGAAAGGTTGTGCGTTTCAACAGCATTCCTTTCACGGTTGTGGGCACACTGGTTCCAAAAGGCTATAACAGTATGGGGCACGACCAGGACAACATTGTGCTTGCCCCCTACACAAGTGTTATGAAACGAATACTTGCCATTACCCACCTGCAAGGAATAAATGCTTCGGCCATTGACGAGGAACTCACCGACAAGGCCATTGAAGAGGTTACCGCCATTTTGCGCCGCAACCACAAACTTGCCGATGGACAGGCCAACAATTTCACCATACGCTCACAACAGGAGTTGAGCGAGATGATGAACAGCACCACCGATATGATGACCATTCTGCTTGGCTGCGTTGCCGGCATTTCGCTGGTCGTTGGCGGTATTGGTATTATGAACATTATGTATGTATCGGTTACAGAACGTACAAAGGAGATTGGCCTGCGTATGTCGGTGGGTGCGCGCGGCATTGACATTCTGAGCCAGTTCCTCATTGAAGCGATACTCATAAGCATCACCGGCGGAATCATTGGTGTGCTTGTGGGTGCCGGTTGTTCCTACCTTGTGAAAATACTTGCTGCGTGGCCGGTGTACATACAGCCGTGGAGCGTTGTATTGAGTTTTGCTGTGTGTACGCTCACGGGAATTTTCTTCGGGTGGTACCCTGCAAAGAAGGCTGCCGACCTCGACCCCATTGAGGCCATAAGATACGAATGAGAACGGCTCAGTAGCAAAAAGGTGTGGGCACTCACCATATACGATACTAAACATTCTTGCTTTTGACTTCTCGGTGTTATTTGTCGGTTATTCTCTCATTGGAAATATATCTTTGATGTTCTTTGTCGCGC
>SUXO01000051.1 GCA_015060885.1 Bacteroidales bacterium | reverse complement strand
GAGTTATATTGCTTTAAGCAATTCACGAGCAGAGACAGGAGCGACTTGAACGCCCCGTGTGCCGGGCGTTTTTGTTACTTTTTGAGCGACAAAAAGTAAATAAAGGAGTTTCAATGATAGAAAGAATTGCTCACGGGCCACCGAGGATTTAGGAGTGAGAAAGTTTTATTCCCCTGACTTTTGCAGGTGAGCCGAGATAATAGTTGCTGAAAGCGGAAATAACGAAAAAGAGCCGCACTCAGGGGAGAAGTGCAGCTCTTTATTTCGAGTAAACGCCTTTACCCGTCGAGGTGTCGGCTTTCGCAAGTGGACACACACGATTAAAATCTATTACTATGAAAAACACATTTATAGAACACGGGCCGGCGTTGGAATGTTTTTCTTCAAGCGTTAAAAAATATTAATAAATTCTGTTACTATCTCATTTTCCTGACTCATACACGCCCACAGATGTTCCGATACTCGCAATATGTGCAACGTTCTTTATCCTCGGTGGGTGCAAAAGGCTTGTCAATGTCGAATATGTCGAGGAGAACATCCTGTAACCGCGCAAGGAACTCGTCCTTGAAATCGGCAACATTGTCAATGGGCTTTTTATCCATGTCTATAATGAAATCTTCCCTTTGGGCATTGGCTTTCTTGTGTATGTATATGAGCGATGGTATAACCTTTTCAATGTCGGCCTTCTTTAAATCCTCAATCCAGGATAGTCTTTCGTCGTTGCCGAAATCATTTCCGCTCTTTAACAATTCAATTATGGCAACAGAGTAGAGGAAGGCCTGGAAACGGTAGCCCGAACTTGTGCCGTTGTGGGCAAATATGTCATCTAATGTGGTTTTTGTGTCTTTCTTTCCCCCGCCGGTCTTGTAGTCGACAATGTTCAGTGTCCCATCCTTTATATCTACACGGTCGATGATGCCGCCGATGTTCAACAATATCTCCTCGCCCTGTTTCCCTTTGAATGCAAATGGGAGGTATGCGGTTTTTTCACTGCCTGCGTATTTGAATGGTGTGTAGGCGTTATCCATCTTCACAAGGCGGTGCAGGAAATCGTGTAATACTCCACGGTTTATGAATTGTTCGCCGTTGTACACAGCCTTGTTCCCCTTCTTGAAGAACTTCTCCACAAAGGCATCGTTGATGAAACGGTAGAGAAGTTGAGGTGTTTTTATATACTTCTCGAAGTCCGATTTATCTATTGTACCGTTGTTTGTCTTTAAAATCTCTTCGTACAGAAATTCGGCTGCCTTGTGGAAGATGTTGCCGAAGTCTATGGGTTTCAGTTCGGTATCGACCTCCTCCTTTTCGGAAAGCTTCATAATGTAATAGTAGAAGAATTTGAGCCCGCACGTAAGGTAGCGGTTTATGCCCGTTGGTGAGAGTAGTGCTGCGCTCTTGTTGGCCGAAACATTGAACCTGTTATGCAGCATCTGCATAATCAGAGGGCTTTTTCGGACCTCTTGCGGCAATCCCCCGTTGTTGTTCTGGGCGGCCTCCAACCTGACACGTTTCACGTTGTAGAGGTTGCTGCCAAGAATCTGCAACAGGTAGCGCGAACACTCTCCTTTTGTCTTGCTCTCGGTGGAGCTGTTGTACAGGATTGTCACCTTCCTGGCCCGTTGCAGCAAACGGTAGAAATAGTAGGCGTATATGGAGTCGCGGTGCTCGCTCAATGTGAGGCCGAAGGCGCGGCGCAGGTTATAGGGGATGTAGGAGTTGTCGCTGCTGCTCTTGGGGAGGTTGCCCTCATTGGCCGCCAATATGATGAGGTGCTCAAAATCGAGGTTACGGGTTTCGAGCAGGCCCATAATCTGCAACCCCACAACAGGCTCGCCGTGGAATGGCATACTCAACTGCGATATGAGCCTCACAAGCAGGTTGCCTATGGCTGCCTGCTGCATCTCTATTTCGCCTTTTTCAATGAGCGATAGAAGACGTAATGTCTGGCTGTGTGCCTTTAAGAGGGCTTCGCAGAAGAGTTCTTCGTAGAGGTCATTGGAAATCTCGCCCATTGTGGCTCTTTCGTTGGCAATGGCATATATGAGTGCCGATATGTTCTTTATCCATTCGGCATTATCCTCGGTGCGGTTGAAGAGCAGTAACAGTATTTCGTCGACACACAGTTCTTCGGTTGTGGGGAAGAAACGCTTCTCTCTCAACAGTCTTTCGCGCAGTTCATAGGCCCGGGGGCTGCACGCTACGATGTAGGGATGTTTCAGTACTCTTTCAACTGCTGCAAGCGTGTATTTCGCCTGCTTCCTGTCGTAGCCACGCACTTGCAGTTCCACCAGTTGTTTTACCAGGGTGTATATGGGAGTGTGCGACAGGGGGAAACCCATTGTCACGTTAAGCAGTTTAAGTTCTTTCCCGTTGGCTTTGTCGGGCAGTGAGTGCAGAGTGGGTTCCAGCATTGTTTCGTCGCACAAAACAATGGCGGTGTCAATCTCGTTCTCGGTCAGGTTGTTTTGGAGCCAGGTGGAAACGTAACGTGCCTGAATGTTGTCGCTGCTTGCCGACACGAATGTCACATCCTTCTCGCCTGTGAGGTTGTTGAAAAAGTCGCCCTGCAAAGCATTGGGGAAACGGTCGAGGTTCTTGCGCATAAAGTGCCCGGCCTCGTGCTGTTTGTTGTCGATGTAGTGCTTGTCGTAATCCCAGTAGAAAAGAGCCTCTTTTTCCCGCTTGATAATGTCGAACAGCTTGTTCTCCACGCCATTGAGAGCGTTGAAACCTATAAAGACATACTTGTCGTGCCTGAATGTCAACTTATCGCAGTTCTCAATAACGTCACGGTACAGCATACCCTGGTAAGCAACGCCTTCGGCTTTCAATTGTTGCTTGAACGACGTGTATATGGGGTAGAGTACTTCCCACACTTTTGTAAACCGCTCTTTTATAACGCTCTCCTCTTCGGGCTTGAAGTTCGCAAAGAAACGCATTACAGCCTCTTGCTGTTCGGGCTCCAATACATCCTTTGCTGTGCCGAGTTCGTGCAGGTCCTTTATGTTCGAGAAGAGTTTTTCGGCATCGGCAAGGTTCTTGTCGATGTCGTCGAAATCCCTTATTAGCATTTCGCCCCAGTAGTAGAATGCATCGAGCGTGTCGTTGCTGCCGGTGTGCTTTACGTACTCCTTGTGCAGTTTGCTTACCAGCAGTACAGGGTCGGCTGTAACATAGTCGGAACTCTGCTCGAACAGCTCGCTTATGGTTATGTAGGCCGGGCTCCAAATGGCTTTCTTGCCCGTCTTCTGCAACAGGTAGTTGTTGAAGAAGAGGCTGGCGCGTTTGTTGGGAAAGACTATTGCTGTTCCTTCAAAATTCCCATTATAACGGTTATATAAATCGTCGGCAACAAGTTTTAAAAAGTTCATCATAACACAACCTCCTCTATTTCGTTTCTGTCAACATACCACACATAACCCTTTATATCGGTGTAACCTATCATAGCAAGCAGTTTCATATACTCCCCAACCTGTTCCAGGTGTTTTGTGCTTTTTTTGGCAAATTTATAATCCACTACTATAACATTCTCACCATCGACCATAACGCGGTCGGGGCGGAAACTGCTCCTCTCTTTGTCGAACCCGTCACATAGAATGGCACACTCGTTGAATAGCCTGTATCGGCCGCTGAACCAATGGGCAACACGAGGGTCGGCAATGGCCTTTTCAAGTTTGCTCTTTATGTAGTTTACCTCCTTCTCGCTTGATATTGTTCCCTCAATGAGCATCTTGTTGAGCAGGCGTGGCAGTTCCTCGCCTGTGTTTGTCTGCGCCAGAATGCTGTGCATAAGTTCGCCACGGGCTGCTGCATCGTAATTGCGCTGTTCTTTCTTGTCGCTTGCGAGGAAACGTGCAAGGTCGCGCGACTGCTTGAAGGTGAGTCTGTTGTCGTAGTATGCGAAATTCTGCATCACAATATCCTCCTTTGTCGTGAAAGGGTTCTCTTTCTCTTTTTTCGTTGTTTTCTTCTCTTCTTTTTCTTTCTCTTTTTCCGCAGCTTTTTTCTCCTCTTTCTCTTTTCCTGAAATGACTTCGCCGTAGCGGTATATCCCATTTTCCTTGTCGAACGAGGAGCCTTGAAGTGCAGTGAGCTCCTCGATAATGCCGTTAAGCAATTTCGACATAGTGTCGCCACGCCCGCCTGTGCTGTCGGTGAATATGTACAGGTTGTTCTTTGCCCGCGTGGTGGCAACGTACAGAATGTTCAGGTTGTCCACAATCTGGTACAGCAGTTCCTCGTTGTATTCATTGCGGTATATCGAGTTCAGCATAAGTTCCTGCCTGTTTATGGGCAGTAGGCTCAACATATTGAATGGTGCCTGGCCGGGCTCGCACCACAAAGTTTCGTTGGGCTTGCCGGTTAGCTCCCAGTCGCAGAAGGGTATTATGACTGTGGGAAATTCCAATCCTTTTGATTTGTGTATTGTCATAACCGTAACGCTGTCGCTTGTTGCTGCCGGAATGGTTTCGTTGCATAGCTTCTCGTCCCATATATCGAGGAAACCGTTTATGTCGGTGCTCTTGCCGTTTGTGCACTGTGAAGCCTGGTCGAGGAACGAGAAGAGATAGGCCTCTTCACCCGCAAGGGTAGTGAGGTGCAGGAGCGATACAAGCTTCTCAATGAGTTCGTACACCGGTAATCCTTTGAGTTGTGGAAGTTCCTCCAAATAATCGGCCGGCAGTTGTTGCAGGCGTTCTTCCTTGTTAATCAAGGAGGAAATCTCACACTCTCTCTGTTCTACAATCTTGTTGTACAGTTTTATGAAATGCACGATGTTTATATCGTCATCGGGTGTGGCAATGTGCCGCATTGCAGCAATGATGAGCTGCACTGCTTCCGATGCGGCGTAACGATAGGCTTCGTTCGATACTATTTTCAGTGTGGGGAACTCCTTCTTGAACGCTTCCACAATGTCGGGGATAATACTGTTACCTCGCAAAAGTATTGCAATATCCTTTGCCGGAACTCCTTTCTCCTCAATTACTTCGTGGAGTGTCTTCATAAGCTGTGCAACCCCTTCGCGGTCCATACTGCACAGTGAGTTCTCTTTTTGAATTTTTCTTATTTCGACATATCCTTCATTGCCACGCTTTTCGGGCACTGCCTGTTCCACATCGCGGTATGCACGTATGAGCTTTTCTATATCCTTGCCCACTTTTTCCTTGAATTGGGTTGCAATGAACCGTGTTGCACAGCAATATAACAGGTTGTTGAACCCGACTATGCGGCGTGAACTTCTGTAATTGGTCGATTTGTACTCCTTGCCATCGCACATCACATCTTGCGATGCTATGTTGATGGTTTCGGGGTGGAAGGCTTCAATATTGTTCATAATGTTCCAATCGCTGTTCCTCCACCTGTAAATCGATTGCTTAACATCGCCTACAATGAGGTTGTAGTTGCCGCGTGCTATGACTTCGTCGAGCAGAATTTTGAAGCAGTTCCATTGCAATTTTGATGTATCCTGGAACTCATCTATGAATATGTGGTTTATCTCCGTTCCAATCTTTTCAAAAATGAACGAGGTGTTGTTGGTTATCATACTGCTCAGGAAGTATGTTGTTTCGGCAAGCAGAAAACGGTTCTCCCTTTGGTTCTCCTCTTTCAGTGTCTTTGCTATGGTGTTGAGCAGTCCCAGTTGGTGGTACTTGTCGAGTGAAAGACGGCAGCTGTTGAGTGTCATGCTCTTTTCCTGTTCAATCTCTTTTGCTTCGGCGAGCAGTGCAGCAATACGCTTATTGTCGATACCGGCAACCGTCGATATCTTATCCCAGTCCTTTATGAGGTTGGCTATCTTGTCACTCATTGTGGCAATTTCCCCCTCTTTCATTTTATTGAAAAATCCCCAAACGCCTCCGCGTGTCTTTCCGAAATAGTCATTTGGGCCTGTTCCTTGTGCAATGGAAAAGAATTCAGCTGCAATGCCTTTAATGCGTCCGGTAATCTCATTTTCCAGTTCCTTTACTTCGTTGTAGAAGTTTTTCAGCCTGCTGACACCGTTCTCGTCAATCTGGTCTATCTCTTTACGTAGTTCGGCACCTCGCTCCTGATACTCCTCTTTGAGCAAGTGGTGGGCAAAACTCTTTATAGCCTTATCAATTTTCCAGGTCTTGTTGTTGTTGAGGTTCTCCTCGATAAAAGATATAATCTGCTTAATCTCGGCCGAGCCCTCTTCCAGCCGTTTAATGTAGGTGTCTACGGCTTCGTCGAGCAACTCTTCGCCATTGAGCTCGAACTCCACATCGCCATTGAGTTCAAGCTCTTTGGCCAGGCTGCGCAGAACCGATTGGAAGAAAGAGTCAATTGTCTGTATGCGGAAATGGCCATAGTCGTGCATTATGAGATTAAGTGCAATCTTTGCCTTCCGGCTTATCTCCTCACGGCTCAAAGTGGGGTAGGCTTCCTGCATTTTCGTCATATAATCACACGACGATGGCAGGTCATAGGCTATGCCGTAGAGCTGGCTCAGAATGCGCTCTTTCATTTCGCCCGTCGCCTTGTTGGTGAAGGTCACGGCAACAATGTGCTTGTAGGCATCGGGTTGCTTTATGAGCAACGTTATATATTTGACGGCAAGGATGAATGTCTTTCCCGAACCTGCCGATGCTCTGAATACCTCTAAATTCTTTCTCTCTTCCATTTTTATGAAACCTCTATCCATAATTTACTGCGCCCCTCCTGCTCCTTTTCCACCTTTATTTTCACAGGTATGCGCTCTATTATCTCTTGCAGGTGCGATATTACTCCCACCTTGCGACCAAGCCCTTGCAGTTTCTCCAAAGCCTCCATTGCGGTGCGCAGCGTTTCATTGTCGAGTGCGCCGAAGCCTTCGTCAATGAATAGCGATTCTATGCTCATCCTGTTCGACGAAAGGGATGAAAGTGCCAGCGCAAGTGCCAGTGAAACAAGGAATGTTTCACCGCCCGAAAGCGAGTGTACCGACCGCTCTTCGTTCATCATATCGGCATCGATAACCTTTATCGATAATGAGTCGATGCTTGTACGCGCAAGTTTGTATCTGTGTGAAATCTCTTTAAGGTGTGCATTGGCATATTCGAGCAGAATATCGAGCGTGTATCCTTGTGCTATAATCTTGAATTTGTCGCCGCTTGCCGAACCGAACGTGTCATTGAGTATGCTCCAATTTTCGAGTATCGTCATCTTCTCTTTATATTCGAGCATATATTGTTCGTGCAGTTTGCGGTTCTCGTCGTTTAATTTGAGTTTGCTGTTCGCTTCGCCCATCTTGTCGAGCAGGGATTTGTTGCGTGTGCCAATCTCTTCAATCTCTTTCTCAATGTCGGCAACATTCTCCTCTTCGGCCGGCTTGTGGGGCGATTTCCGGTGCTCCTCAACTGCTTGCAAACGCTCCTTGTGAGTGGCTTCGGCCTTCAACAGGTTGCTGCGGAGCGTGTCGATGGCCTTGCGCAAACGGGCAACCTCGTCGCTGCCTGTTGCGAACAGGGCGTGCAGTTGCTCCATTGTGAGGCAATCTTCGCGCTTGCTCAAAAAAACGGTAATCTCTTCTTGGGCAACAGTCAGGCGGGCTTCAACGTCGGCAAGCGTTTTTGTCATCTGTGCAATGCTGCCCGAAATCTTCTCGCGCGTAACCATTATGTCGTTGCGCTTCTCTATTGCTCTTGTTACTTCACCGTTTATTTGGGCAATACCGTCGCTGAACTCCTTTTCCACCTCTTCGGCCGAGCGGTTTTCGCCAATGAGCTCTATTATTTTTTTGCCTTTTGCTTCTAATTCCTCCTTGCACTTTGTTGCGGCTTTTTCCTTTTCACTGCTGTCGGCCACAAGCTCTTTTATGCGCTCTCCTGTTGCTTCGAGCCTGCTCCTGTTTACTGCCTGCGCAGCAGTCGTTTCGTTTTGGAGTGCAATGTTCCCGTTCCACTTCTTTACAACTTCCTCTAAATCTTTGGCAAAGTTCTCATCGGGCATGGTTACAACCCCTTGCAAGGGCTGCAACATTTCGCGGTTGCGTTCTTCACTGTTCCGCAGGCTCTCTTCGAGGCTCTCAATGTATGCCTTGTGGCTGTTTATCGATATTTTGCCCTCTTCAATGCTCTTTCGCCTGTTCTCTATCTGTGCCTGTACTGCTTGTTTCGCTTTTATGAGTGCTTCCTCTTTAAGAGTCTTTTCCTCAATATCCGATATCGGGTGGTGACAGCTGCCGCAAACAGGGCAGGGCTCTCCTTCGACAAGGCGTTTGCGCAAAGCGGCAATCTCTTCGGGCAGCATCCTGCCAAGCTCTTCGGCTTCCTTCTCACACTCTTTCAGGTTCTTCTCTTCGGCAGCAAGCAACCTTTCGGCTTCACCCAGTAGCTTAACACGGGCGGAAATGCTCTTCCTTGTGGCTGCAATATCTTTTATGTTGGCAATGATGGTGTCGCATCTGGCAATTAAAGTGCTGTATGCTTCGTGTTCTTTAAACCACTTTGCAATCTCGTCAAGCAGTTTCTCCCCGTCTGTTATCGAGGCGGTTATGAGTGATGCATCCTTGCGCGCGCTTTCGAGTGACGAGAGCAGCTTTGCGTTCTCCTTTTCAATATCCTTTAATCTGTTGCTTGTGTTGCGGCAGTCGGCCTCTATTGTGCGTGCTTCCTTTATTTTCGGTTGCATTCCAAGCCACTTCACGTTAAGAGCCTCTTGCTTTTCGCTCTTTTCGGTTACCTCTTTATGCGCGGCGGCGAGTTCCTCTTCCGCTCTTTTTAGCTGCGCCTTCTCCTCTTCAAGCTGTTTTTGGTAGCGGGGCTTGTTCTTGTGCGCTTCAAGTGCCGACATATATGTGTCGCGTATATCCTGCACACTGTCGATGAGCGCGAGCCTGTCGGCACTCTCTTTGGCGGCAGCAAGGCTTTCGCGGGCAGCAAGGCACTCTTCGCCCGACTTCTTTGCATTATCGGTAAGGGTGGAGTGCTGTTCAATCCACGCTTTCCTGTTTTCTAGCAGCTTGCTCTGCTGCTCGCCTCTCTGCAACTCGTTGTATAGTTCTTTGCTCTCTTTGATGAGCTGTTCTTTCTCCTCGTCGGTAAGCAGAACTATATCCTTTATCCTTTCGGCGACCAATTTATAGTCGTTTTCGGCTGCTTTGTGCGATTCGTATATCCTGGCCGATATTTTTGAGTATATGTCGGTGCCGGTGAGCTTTTCCAGAATTTCGGCTTTGTCCTTTGCTGTGGCTTTGAGGAATGTGGAGAACTCTCCCTGTGCCAGCAGAACAGCGCGGGTAAACTGTTCATAGGTTAGTCCTATAAGTTCCGAAATCTTTTCGGAGAACTCTTTTTTACCCGTTTCAATTATGGTGTTGTCGGTTATATTGCATAGTGTACGTTCGGCATCCTGTATCTTTCCGTTGCTTTTGTTGCGTGCTCTCTTTACACTCCAACTTGCACGGTAGACTTTGCCGTCGAGTGCCTTGAATTCGACCTCGGCGTTTCCACGGATACAGCCTCGGCGCAGGAAGTTGCGGCAGTCGTGCTCTTTTATAACAAGCTCCTGGACATCGGTAATCTCGCTACGCTTGTCAACCTTGTTTATGCGTGGCGATGTGCCATAGAGGGCTATGCACATAGCATCGAGCAAAGTTGATTTGCCGGCTCCGGTGGGGCCTGTTATTGCAAATATTCCTACCGATGCCAATGGCTCTTTTGTGAAGTCGACTTCGAATTTGCCTGATAGTGACGTAAGGTTCTCTCCTCTCACAACCAATATTTTCATATCTCAACCTCTTTTATTACGTTCGACATCATTTTTACCAGGTGCTCCGGCATTTCGCTGTTGTTCTTGCGCTTGTATGCTATTTTTGCAAGTTCTATCGGTTCTATCTTTTTGAAATCATCGTACGATATGACATTCTCTTTATTGTCTTCGTTTTGTGGCGAATGGGCTGTAATCCTGGCAAGGCGCACTGCACGGCCTTCGATAGCTTGTTCTATCTGTTGCCTCCGGGTGGGGTCGGGGCCATTGACAAGTACTTGTACTTCAAGGAATGGTGAACAGCTGTCGGGCACTCCAACAGGCAGTGCTCCAAGCTCTTTCAGAACTTCGTCGAGCGGCAAGGGCTTTGTGGGTAATGTGAGCAGTTTTACCGGTGTATCGAACGGTATCTTTTCGATGTTTATCTCATTCCCGTCAGTAATCACCATTGTAACACTCTGCTTGTTGTTGCGCTCGGCAAAGGACATAGGCAACGGCGCGCCTGCATAACGCATATTCTCCCTTTTTGAAACCCTTTGTGCCTTGTGAAGGTGGCCGAGAGCCGTGTATGTGATGCCTTCGCACGAAAAGTCGGGGTTCACCACGTCGAGGCCGCCAATGGTGGTACGTTCCGAGCGGTCGTCACTCGAAATTTCACTGCCGGTAGCTTGCAAGTGCCCCATTGCAATTATTGTCTTGAACATCCCAACTGCCATATTGTAAAGAGTGTTGTAAAATTGCTTTACTCCTTCGCTATGGCTCTCGGCCGCCGGGAAATCACACTGTCGCAGGTATGGTACCGCAAGGCAACAGGCCCCCTCCTTCAATGGTATTATATGCCGTTCGTAATCGATGCAACCATCGGCGGTGCGGTGTACAATGCCTCTTACCGTTACGTTGAGTTCTTCGAACAGGGGAGTAGGTGCTTCGAGCCGTGCAGCCGAGTCGTGGTTGCCCGCTGTTATTATTATTTGCAAAGCGGGGTTGGCTGTTGTAATGTTCTTTATGAATTTGTAAAATATCTTCTGCGACTCGGCCGAGGGGTTAGGGCTGTCAAATATATCGCCTGCAACCAATAGAAGGTCTATGTTGCGCTCTTTTATTAAGCTGCCCAGCCAATCGAGGAATATGCGGTGTTCTTCGGCCCTGTCATAGCCGAAGAATGTCTGCCCCAAGTGCCAATCCGATGTATGAATTATTCTCATAGATGCCTGTTGTATATTCTGCTAATATAGTCAAAAACGTGCAAAAATCGCCCCTTTTTTACTAATTTTCCTCATAAATTATCTTATTAAATAAATTTGCAATACCTTTGTGGCGTAAATGCAGCAACGATATTAAACAAGATAATAAAGATAATATGTCGAAATATATAGTAGAAGACCCCCGTAAAGTGACCACTCACCGTTTTATTGAGATGAAACGCAAGGGTGAGAAGATTGCAATGCTCACTGCATACGACTACACAACGGCCATGCTCATAGATGAAGCCGGTGTCGATGCCATTCTTGTTGGCGATTCGGCCTCCAATGTAATGGCCGGTAACGTGACAACCCTGCCCATTACCCTGGACCAGATGATTTATCACGCTAAATCGGTTGTACGTGGTGTGAAACGTGCCCTGGTTGTGGTTGATATGCCTTTTGGTACTTACCAGGTAAATGCCGACGAGGCTGTGAAGAATGCGATACGCATAATGAAGGAGAGCCACGCCGATGCCCTTAAACTCGAAGGTGGCGAGGAAATTCTCCCCTCGGTACGCAAAATACTCGATGCGGGTATTCCCATTATGGGACACCTGGGGCTCACACCGCAAAGCATAAACAAGTTCGGCACATATTCGGTGCGTGCAAAGGACGAAGCCGAAGCTGCCAAACTGCGTAGCGACGCACGCCTGTTGCAGGAGGCCGGCTGCTTTGCGCTTGTTCTTGAAAAAATACCCGCTGCGCTTGGAACTGCTGTGGCCCAGGAACTCGATATTCCTGTTATCGGTATCGGTGCAGGCGGTAATGTCGACGGACAGGTGCTCGTGTATGCCGATATGCTTGGTATGACTGCCGATTTCACTCCTCGTTTCCTTCGTCGCTATGCCGACCTGCACACTGTTATTACCGATGCTGTCGGCAACTATGTGGGCGATGTCAAGGCTTGCGACTTCCCCAATGAGAAGGAGCAGTATTGATACCTATTATATAATAATGTATAACAAAAAGAGATGTCACGCAATGCGTGACATCTCTTTTTGTTGTTATGGCAATTGTACTGCCTTACTCTACAATATTGCTCTCCTCGGCAATCTCGTTATCAATATCGTCTACGGAATTGATAATCTCGTCCATAGTTCCGGGGGTGGTTTCAGGGTTGGTCCTGTAACTTTGTATTTCGAGCAGAATGTCGTACAACGGGTTGTTGTCGGGGTCCTTGTTTTCATCGGGGATACTTGCAAGCAACTGCACAAGTTCGTTGTCGTCGAAGAGGTCGCTGTACTGTGCAAGCAGGAAAAGGCCCACCATATTGTCAATGTTGTCCCTTACAGCTTTCTGCACATATGCCATAGCTGCGCGTTGGGCATCGTAATTCTTGCTGTCGAGGTCGGCTTTCTCCGCTTCGGTAAGTGTGCTGTCGCGGTAAAGGATGTCCTGGTAGTTCAGCATCTTCATTACATAGCTCTCCAACGAATCCTCAATTTGTATGTTGAGGTCATTTGCAGGGGTGCCTGTTATGTAGCTGTAATTGGCACCTATCTCGGCCTTTATCTCACCGCCTTCGAGGAAGAAGAGGGCATAGATGGGTGACTCCTCGCTTTCGTAACCTATGTAATAGATTTTGCAACCATCCTGTCTGCCGCTGAACCGGAATTCTCCGTTTTCTATGACAGCTGTCTTGACAGTTGTAAAATCGACTCCGTTACTCGAATATCCGAGCATAACGCTGTCGCCATCAGCCGCACCGTCTATGGTACCTGTGATTTTGTACTCTGGTGCGCTGCACGCAAAAAGCGCAAATACCGTAACTAATAATGCAAATATCTGTTTCATCGCTTTAATAACAAATCAGCAGATATATTGTTTGCTTATAGACTGGTTGTTAAGTACGCATTCTATTGCCTCGGCAAATGTGCGGGCTATTGACAACTGTTTCACTTTGGGGCAACCGCGGTCGTAGGGGATGCTGTTTGTGAATACAATCTCCTCCATTGCCGACTCGCGTACACGCTCCGATGCGTTGCCCGACATAATGCAGTGCGATGCAATTGCGCGAACTGATTTTGCACCGTTCTCCATCATAAGGTTGGCAGCCTTTGATATTGTACCGGCTGTGTCAACTATATCGTCCACCAATACCACGTTCTTGTCTTTTACATCACCGATAATCTGCATTGTGTCCACCACGTTTGCTTTTGCACGTGTCTTGTGGCAGAGTACCAGGGGTACACCAAGGCATTTTGAATATGCGCTTGCACGCTTTGAACCGCCCACGTCGGGTGTTGCAATCACAAGGTTGTCGAGTTTCAACGAGTTGATATAGGGGATAAATACCATTGATGCATAGAGGTGGTCAACGGGAATGTCGAAGAAACCTTGAATCTGGTCGGCGTGAAGGTCCATTGTGATAATGCGGCTCACACCGGCTACGCTCAAAAGGTCGGCAACAAGCTTGGCGCCGATGGAAACACGGGGCTTGTCCTTGCGGTCCTGGCGTGCCCAGCCGAAGTAGGGCATTACTGCTACGATGCTCTTTGCCGAAGCACGCTTGGCTGCATCAACCATAAGCAACAACTCCATAAGGTTGTCCGAATTGGGGAATGTCGACTGCACCAGAAAAACATTCTTGCCGCGGATAGACTCTTCGTAAGATACCGCAAATTCACCATCGGCAAAATAGGTAGTGTTCATCTGGCCGAGTTCACAACCCAGTTCTTTGCAAATCTCTTCTGCAAGGTAACGCGATTTTGTACCTGCAAACACCATGTAGGGGGTATTGTTCATAATATAGTCAATTAAATTGTTATTTATATTCTTCCTTTTTTCAATTAAAGTTTGTCGACCGCTTTTTTAAGCCGCTTGAAACGGTCGAGCAGGTCGGTGTAGTCGGTCGAACGGCAGGCATCGAAGTTGGCCCATAGCTGCTCGTCGAGAATGACACCGCCGAATCCATAGGCGGGCAGACGTTTGAGGTTTGCCTCGTCGATATTGCCGTAGGCCCAGGTCTTTCTGTTAATCATCTTCTTGCCTATCTCGTTGAGCTCGTTGCTTTGATGGAATGTGCGGCCAAGCGGCCCGAAACAAACTATATCGTATATGTTGCGCAAGTCGCCAAGCTCTTTAAGATTGTGGGCATAACCCACCAACTTGCCTTTTTCGTTGCCCATAGGAGGGTTCGATGTAAGGGAGAAGAGTGTTCCTGCAAGTTTGTATTCCTGCATAAGGCGGCCGTTGCACGAGAATATACGCTTGTGGTATTTTTTTGGTATGAGGCTCAAAAGCCTTTCTATGAATTGCGGGTGGGGATACTCCTTGTAGAGGAACAGGTAATCGAGTCCCTCATCGAAAAGCCTTGTTATTATCTTGTCCTCTTCGACAAAAAAAGTGGGTTTTGTGGCTACTGCCAGTTTCATATCTTAAAATGGTATGGTTTTACAATCTTTTGCAAAAGTAATAATTTTTATTATAAAAGCACACGAATACAAATAACATTTATCTCTTATTTCAAATAATATATTTTCTTCTCCGAATTATTGTGGCTCAGTAGCAAAAAGGTGTGGGCACTCACTATATACGATACTAAACATTCTTGCTTTTGACTTCTCGGTGTTATTTGTCGGTTATTCTCTCATTGGAAATATATCTTTGACGTTCTT
The DNA here is from genome assembly GCA_015060885.1 of Bacteroidales bacterium. Taxonomy (GTDB): domain Bacteria; phylum Bacteroidota; class Bacteroidia; order Bacteroidales; family Bacteroidaceae; genus HGM04593. The sequence continues at coordinate 49 of SUXO01000051.1, read as the reverse complement.
TGTCGCGCAAAGAACCAAACGCCCGGCACGCGAGTAAAATCAGTCGCTC
>SUXO01000050.1 GCA_015060885.1 Bacteroidales bacterium | reverse complement strand
GCTTCAACGGGCATTTTATTGGCTTTTCGTGGCTTCGCCTTATTTCGCCAATATACGATAAATCGCTCGCAGACAACTATTATTCCCCGATTTTCCCTGTCTTTCGATTTTTCTTACTATCTTTGCACAAGAAATTATATCAGATTGCAAAGGTGCGCCTGAATTTAAAATGGCTTAAAAGTTGCTATTTAGTTTTAAAAAGGCTATTATTGCAATGATTTTGACAAATTGCTGTTGAAAATGGAAATAAATTCTAAATATCCTTTGTTGGGGAAGATAAATTCTCCTGCCGATTTGCGTGCGTTGCCCGAAAAGCAGTTGCCGCAGGTGTGCAAGGAGTTAAGGGATTTCATAATAGAATCGTGCTCAACCAATCCCGGGCACTTCGCTTCGAGTCTCGGCTCTGTGGAGCTCACAGTGGCTCTTCATTATGTATATGACACCCCCTACGATAAACTCGTGTGGGATGTGGGGCATCAGGCCTATGGTCACAAGATACTCACCGGCCGCCGCGACATCTTCCACACAAACCGTAAACTGGGTGGTGTGAAGCCTTTCCCCTCGCCCGACGAGAGCAATTACGATGCTTTTATGGCGGGGCACGCCTCCAACTCAATCTCGGCGGCATTAGGCCTTGCCGTGTCGGCAGCCTTGCAGGCGAAAGAGGATGAGCACGTTGTTGCCATCATAGGTGACGGCTCAATGAGCGGTGGCCTTGCCTTCGAAGGGCTCAACAATATGTCGAACTGCGAGAACAATCTCCTTGTCATACTCAACGACAACAATATGTCAATAGACAAGAGTGTGGGAGGTTTGAGCCAGCTGCTCATAACAATGCACTCTTCGCGTTTCTACAACAAGGTGCGCAATCGTCTGGCCCGCTGTTTCACCCGCATAGGCCTGCTCAACAAACGCCGTGCAACAGCCCTCACCCGTTTCAACAACGGCATAAAGGCAATGCTTTTCCGCCGTCATAATATCTTCGAGGCAATGTCGGCACGCTACTTCGGTCCCATTGACGGGCACGATGTACGCGAACTTGTGCGTATGCTGCACATAATAAAGGATATGAAGGGCCCGAAGATGCTCCACATAAACACCGTGAAGGGAAAGGGATACAAACCCGCCGAACAGACTCCAACGCTGTGGCACCAACCCGGCCTCTTCGATATTGAAACAGGTGAACGCCTTGTGAAGAATGGCGGCAGCCCTCGTTTCCAGGATGTGTTCGGCGAAACGCTCGTGGAGCTTGCACGCCTCAACGACAAGGTCGTTGGTGTAACCCCCGCAATGCCCACAGGCTGCTCTATGAACCTGCTTATGAACGAGATGCCGCAACGTTTCTTCGATGTGGGAATTGCCGAAGGACACGCCGTAACCTTCTCGGCCGGCCTTGCAAAAGGCGGCTCAATGCCCTTCTGCAACATATATTCATCCTTTATGCAGCGGGCATACGACAACCTTATACACGATGCAGCCCTTCAACGTGTCAATATGGTGCTTTGCCTCGACCGTGCAGGAATCGTGGGCGAGGACGGCCCCACACATCACGGAGCCTTCGACCTTGCCTATCTGCGACCCATCCCCAATATCACAATATCCTCGCCCTACGACGAGTGTGAGCTCCGCCGTCTTATGTACACGGCACAACAACCCGGAATGGGTACATTCGTAATACGTTACCCCCGTGGCAAAGGTTCGCTCACCGAGTGGCGTTGTCCGCTCGAAACCGTGGAGGTAGGCAAGGGCCGTCTTGTCAAAGATGGTACCGATGTAGCCCTGCTCACCATCGGCCCCATAGGCAAGGTTGCCGAAGAGGCTGTTGCCGCTGCCGAAAAGCAGGGAGTGAGCGTGGCACACTACGATATGCGTTTCCTCAAACCCATAGATACCGAGATACTCCATACCGTAGCCAACAGGTTCAAATACATTGTCACCCTCGAAGACGGAGTTGTCAGTGGCGGTCTTGGCAGTGCTGTTGCCGAATATATGGCGGCCAACGGCTATTCACCGCAGATAAGAACCATAGGTATTCCCGATGTGTTTGTAGAACACGGCACGCCGCAGGAACTCTATGCCATTTGCAAAATGGACAACGCGGCAGTTCTCGACGCAATTTTAAACTTTAAAAAAGCGTAGTTATGAAAATTGTCATAGCCGGAGCAGGTGCCGTAGGTACCCACCTGGCAAAAATGCTTTCTGTCGGCAACGAGAATGTGGTGCTGATGGACGAGAGCGAGGAGAAACTCGGCAAGATGGAGTCGCTCTTCGACCTTAAAGCACAAGTGGGGCAGCCCACCAAGATATCGGACCTCAAAGCCGCAGGTGCCGACGATGCCGACCTCTTCGTCGCCGTAACCCCCAACGAGAGCGATAACGTGACAGCCTGTATCCTTGCCCACTATCTTGGCGCGAAGAAGACAGTGGCCCGCATCGACAACTACGAATATCTGCAACCGAAACACAAGGGTTACTTTGCCTCTCTCGGCATCGACTCGCTCATATACCCCGAACAGCTTGCTGCCGAGGAGATTGCCACAAGCATCAAATACAGCTGGATGCGCCAGTTCCTCGAATTTGGCGAGGGCGCGTTGGTTATGATAGGTGTCAAGGTGCGCGAGGGTGCGCCCATTATCGGTAAACTGTTCAGGGAACTCCCAGCCGACAGCCCTTATCACATTGTGGCAATACATCGCGGCGACGAAACAATAATACCCCGCGGAAACGACTCCATAGAGCCCGACGACCTTGTCTGTTTTATGACCGTGAAGGATAAAATCTCCTTCATACGCAGTATATGCGGGAAGTCGGAATATTCCGAAGTGCACAGTCTTATAATAATGGGTGGCAGCCGCATAGCGGTTCGCACGGCACGCCTCATCTCCGACAATATAAAGGTAAAGATAATAGAGAGCGACCTGAACCGTTGTCACAAACTGCTCGATATGGTGAGCGACAAGGTGATGATAATAAACGGTGATGCACGCGACCCCGAACTGTTGCGCAGCGAGGGGATTGAGCACACCGATGCCTTCATCGCTTTGAGCGACAATTCCGAAACAAATATCCTCGCCTGCCTCTCGGCAAAGCGTTCGGGAGTTTATCGCACCGTTGCCGAGGTTGAGAACATCGACTATATCTCAATGGCCGAAAATATGGATATAGGTTCGGTTATAAATAAAAAGAAACTTGCGGCAAGCAACATATTCCAGATGATGCTCAACACCGATGTGTCGAGTGTCAAGTGCCTCACCTTCATTGAGGCTGTGGTTGTGGAGTTCCCCGTGAAAGAGGGCGCGCTCATAACCAGGAAGGCGGTGAAGGATTTGTCCCTGCCGGCAGGGGCCAACATCGGCGGTCTCATACGTAACGGCGAGGGAATGCACGTGACGGGTAACACTATGATTCAGGCCGAAGACCACGTCATAATCTTCTGCCTCGAAAATGTCATCAAGAAACTCGAAAAATATTTCAACTGATGTTCCATCCCAAAATAATATTCAGGATTATAGGTTTCCTCCTTATGATTGAGGCCGCCTTCCTGTCGAGCAGCCTTGCGGTATCGCTCTACTATGGCGAACACATACTTATGTCCTATCTTTACACCCTTGCAGCCATTGTGGGTTGCGGAACACTGTTTGCCTGCATAGGCAAGGGTAAGGAACGTAACATATCGCGCAAGGACGGTTACATTGTGGTAGCCCTTTGCTGGATAATATTCTCGCTCTTTGGTGCCCTGCCGTTCTACCTGAGCGGCAGCATACCTTCGGTAACCGACTCCTTCTTCGAAACAATGTCGGGGTTCTCCACCACAGGCGCAACCATTCTCGACGATATCGAAGCTATGCCCCACAGCCTCCTCTTCTGGCGTGCAATGACTCATTGGGTAGGCGGTTTGGGTATAGTCTTTTTTACCGTGGCGGTCTTTCCCATATTCGGCCTGGGCGATATAAACCTCTTTGCTGCCGAGTCGGGCCCAATGCGCGCGAAACTGCATCCCCGCATATCGGTTACCGCACGTTGGATATTAAGTATTTATGTGGGCCTTACATTGCTTGCCACCGTGGCATTCTACTTTGCAGGGATGGGCAAGTTCGATGCGGTGTGCCACGCTATGTCGGCTGTGGCAACGGGAGGCTTTTCCACCAAGCAGGCAAGCATAGCGGCTTTCAACTCACCGCTCATCGACTATGTCGTTACGCTCTTTATGTTCCTGGGCGGTGTGAACTTCTCGCTTCTCTATTTGTTCCTCTTCAAGCTGCGTTTCTCGGCTCTGTTGCGCGACAGCGAGTTCCGCGTCTATGTAGGCTCGTTAGCCGTGTTCACGGCAGTGATAGCTACGGGGCTTTTCTTCTCCACCCCGATGGGTGCCGAAGAGGCATTCCGCACTTCGCTTTTCCAGGTCGTGTCAATGCAGACAACAACCGGTTTTGCAACCTCCAACTATGTCCTTTGGATGCCGGTGTTGTGGCTCACGTTGAGTGCGATAATGTTCCTCGGAGCCTGTTCGGGCTCCACGAGCGGTGCCATGAAGTGTACCCGCATATCAATCCTCGGCAGGGTTATGTTCAATGAATTCAAACGCATTGTGCACCCCAATGCGGTAATACCCGTGCGTATGAGCGGTAAGATAATCCCCGCGTCGGTACAGTCGGCAATACTTGCCTATACCGTGCTGTATGTGGGTATGATTATTCTCGGCATCTTCGTGAATATGACTTTCGGGCTTGATTTTCTCGATGCTTACGGGCTTTCGGTTACTGCGGTGAGCAATGTGGGGCCGGGGCTTGGCCATTTTGGCCCGATGGATTCATTTTCAGTGTTGCCTGCTGCTGTTAAGTGGTTCTTCTCGTTCCAGATGCTGGTGGGCCGTCTTGAATTCTTTGCAGTGCTTCTGCTTTTGTTGCCCTCCTTCTGGAAACGCAACTAACCAATCAGTTTCAGTAGATTTTCAATGTCGGCCTGCAAACGCTTGTAGGGCGGTGCCTCGGTGTATGCGGTGTTCTTGTTGAGCATAAGCGCAACATCGCATTGGCTGTGACGGTAGGCCGAAAGTTCGTTCGAGTACTGCTGTCTGTGGTAGGCATATTTCTCAATCTCGCGTTCACGCTTCCCGCGCAGGAACCGGCACACGGGGCCCAGCACACGCATCACCACGCTATCCATTATGTGGTGCCCCTGTATGTAGAAATAGCACTCTTCGGGGAGAATGCCCAGCGAGGCGAGCTCCTTTTCCAGTGCCTCGTATTCGGCGATAAGGTGCGGGTGGTTCTTCTGCAATAACCCGGTATTGTGCTTAACCCGTGTTTCGAGCTGTTTCAGCGAGTAGGCCGGGTTTTCTATATTGAACGATGTAAGACGCACAATCTCGCAGAACCGTTGCATACTCATTGTTTTAAGGTCGTGCTTGCGGTAGAGGAGAATGTTCCAAACGAATAGCGGGTAGCACGTCTGTGAGTATAGCTTCATGAATGCCGGAATGTCGAGCACGTCGGTGTCGTTGAGCGTGCTTTGCACGCACACCTCTTTCAGGCTTTCGGCATAGCATTTGAGGTTCTCGATGGCGTATGCGTATGTGTGCAGAATGTAGGGGTTTGTGATAATCTGCCGCGAAGTGCTTGTCGCTCCCTGCATCAGAAAATCGTAATCGGCATCGACACAGGCTATCATATTGCGTCCCACAGCCTCGCCCAGCATATTCATCATAGCCTGTTTCTTTCCCTTTGTGAGCTTGCCGCGTGCAGGCAACATAACCTCGAAACGGTATTTGTCGTTTTCGTATTTGTTGAAGATGCTGCGCCAGAACGAAATGTCGTCATAACTCTCCACATAAGCTATTATGCGGTGCTTGGCTTTCTTTGGGCGCAGTTTGTTAGCGGCCTCAATGAAAGCGGAATTCAGGTATCCGGTTAGCCTCTTCATCTTTCTGCGTGCGGCTGGCGGTTATTGTGTGATCTCCTCCATCTCGGTCACGGCATCGGCCCAGCCGTTCATTATTATTGCCGGTGAATGGGTGCAGAGGATTATCTGTGCGTTGGGGTTAAGGGAGCGTATTAGGGTTATGAGCCTCTCCTGCCACTCTATGTGCAGCGATATTTCGGGCTCGTCCATAAGCATCACGCAATGGCGGTTCTCCTGCACGAGTGCCGTGAGCAGTATGACAAGCATCTGCTTCTCGCCCGACGACAGCATATAGGGTGAAATGGTTTCGCCGTACTGTTCAAAGAATATCTCGTTGCTGTTGCGGTTTATGGTTTTCGCAGTGGGGGCGAACAGTTCGTCTATAAGGTCCTGGAATAGCTTTTTGGGCTTGGTGAGCTCGGCTGCCGCCTGCTGCTCTTCGGGCTTGCCCGATGTGAGCAGGCCGATAATCCTGTTGCCGATGTTTACCTGGTAGTTGAGGTAACGGCGTTGCAGGTTGTAGAGCTGCCAGTCGAGTTCGGTGCGTATGTCGGCACCGGGAATTTTGTCGAGCATATCCCCGCTCAATATCGGGCGGTCAATGCTGCTTATCACGTCGAACTGTATGCTTGTGGCATCTTCGGGGAAGAATTTCACGTGCACTCCGCTTTCGGGGTTGTTGGTGAGCCTTCCCTCGCGCATAACGTTCAGGTGACGTGCCGACCTGTTTATTATCGTGCTCTTGCCCATACCGTTGCTGCCGCTCAATATGTTTACATCGGGGTTCAGCTCCCAATAGATGTGCTTGCGGTTGGCCCACAGCGAGTCAATCTCTATGCTTTTTATATATTGGCCCTGCTTTTCCATAATAGTGGGGTTTTGTTTTCGCGTCTTTATGCAAAAATAGTGTAATGTTTCTTCGCTTCAAACAACAAAGTGCAAATAAAACATAAATTTATAAAATTTCACGTTCCGGCTGTTGCATCGTGACAAATTCTGCTTAACTTCGCATCAAAGGCAACAGCTGCCTTAAAATCAGAGCTTATGGTAAAGATATTTTGCGTCAACAGTGGCGAAACAAAGAGTTTCCAGTCGGGAACAGCGTTGCATAGTATAAGCAAGGAGTTCTCTCTTGGGTTGCAATACGAGGCAGTGGCAGCACGTGTGAACAACGAAGTGGAGGGACTCAACTTCAAGGTCTACAATCACAAGGATGTAGAGTTTATCGACATAACATCGGACGATGGTATGCGCATGTATGTCCGTTCTCTCACCTTTGTAATGATGAAGGCTCTCAACGACCTCTTCCCTGGCCGTGTGGTGCGTTTCGAGAACCCCATATCAAAGGGATACTATTGTCGTATGGATGGTGGAATAGACGAGGCGCAGGTAGCACAGGTGCGTGAGCGTATGCGCGAAATAATTGCCGAAGATATCCCATTCCACCGTGTCGACTGCCGCACTGCCGAAGCCATCGAGGTCTTTGAAAAACTGGGGCGTGTCGACCGTGTGCGCCTGCTCAAAACATACAAATATCTTTACACGAGCTACTATATTCTGGGCGACTATATCGACCATTATTACGAGGGGCTTCTGCCCAGCAGCGGCTATATAAAGCTCTTCGAGATTGAAAAGTTTGCCGAGGGTGTGCTGTTGCGTGTCCCCGACCAGGATTGTCCCACGACACTCGAAGACAAGGTGCCGCAGGAAAAGTTGCAAGAACGTTTCGAGGAGCGTCTCCATTGGCACCAGGTTATGGGTGTGGAGACCATTGGCGACTTCAACCTTGCGATGAATATGGGGCACGAAGTGGACCTTGTGAACATTGCAGAGGCCTTGCAGGAAAAACGTTTCTCGGCAATGGCCGACAGCATAAAAGAGCGTGGCGCGAGGGTGGTGCTCATAGCCGGCCCCTCCTCTTCGGGCAAGACAACATCGAGCAAGCGGTTGAGCGTTCACCTGCTTGCCTGCGGGCTTAAACCCGTAGCCGTGTCGCTCGACGACTTCTTTGTCGACAGGGAGAAGAGCCCGCGCAAGCCCAACGGCGATTTCGATTTTGAGTCGATATACTCAATCGACCTCCCGTATTTCAATTCCGCACTCACAAAGATACTTGCCGGTGAGGAGGTGGAATTGCCCTACTATAACTTTGTTACTGGCCGCCGCGAATATCACGGGAACAAAATAAAACTTACACCGCAGATGGTGCTGGTAATCGAAGGCACCCACGGCCTTAATCCGATGCTCACCGAGCAGGTGCCCGAAAAGGAGAAGTTCCGCATATATGTGTCGGCACTCACGTCGATGAAACTCGACTATCACAACTATATCTCTACATCCGACACCCGTTTGCTGCGCCGTATGGTACGCGACGCGAAATACCGCGGTTTCTCGGCAGTGGAGACAATAAGCCGCTGGCCGTCGGTGCGCGAGGGCGAGGAGGAGTGGATTTTTCCCTATCAGGAGAATGCCGATGTTATGTTCAACTCGTCGCTCTTCTACGAACTTGCCGCCTTTAAATCGCAGGCCGAGCCGATGTTGCGTGCCGTACCGCAAACCTGTCGCGAGTATTCTGTTGCCCGCAGGCTTTTGCGTTTCTTGGATTATATTGTACCTTTGCGCGAGAATATATTGCCGCTCACATCGGTTATACGCGAATTTCTGGGTGGCAGCACATTTACCTATTGATTATGGCAAAGACACACTTCGCACAGACGCAGACACAGCAGCAGACACAGACACAGAAACTGTCGCCCCAACAGGTGATGGTTGCCCGTCTGCTTGAACTCACCACCATAGAGGTGGAGGAGCGTGTGCGTGGCGAGGTTATGGAGAACCCCGCGCTCGAATGTGTGGAGCCCGACATTCTTCCCGGTGACGACACACAAGGTGGCGACGGCGATGAATTTTCCGAAGCGTATGGCTCGGCCGACGATTACAGCACCCCCGACGATGTGCCCGAATACAATGGCTGGGATTATCGTGGCGGCAACGACAGCGTGGAGCTGCCCGTGAGCGATGCACAGTCGTTTGGCGACACTCTTGTGGAGCAGTTGGGAGAACTCCCTCTCACGCCGCAGCAACGGGTAATAGGCGAGTACATCATAGGTTCGCTCGACGATGACGGCCTTTTGCACAAGCCGCTCACTGAAATTGAAGACGAGCTGCTGCTCTATGCCTCCATTGCCCCTTCGCAACAGGAGATTGAAGAGGTGCTCGGAATGATACAGGGCTTCGAGCCCGCCGGCATTGCCGCCCGCTCATTGCAGGAGTGTCTGTTGTTGCAGCTTGCCCGCAACGGTAAGGAACGCGATCTCTCATTGCCCTGCCGCATAGTGTCCGATTACTACGACGATTTTACCAAAAGACGTTGGGATACACTCCCCGCAAAGCTCGGAGTGAGTGAAGAGGAGTGCCGCGAGGCCATTGCCGACATAGTGCGCCTTAACCCCCGCCCCGGTGCTTCGCTCGTCGAGAGTGTCGGGATGAACCACCAGCAGATTATGCCCGATTTCAATGTCGACATACAGGGCGACGAAGTCACCGTTACGCTCAACAACTACTATGTGCCGTCGTTGCGAGTGAGCAGCGAGTACGAAGATATGCTTGCCGAACAGGCCCGCAGCCAGAACCCCGAACATCGCGCCGCGGCGCAGTTTCTCAAACAGAAAATAGACTCGGCCAAGGGTTTTATAAGCGCAATAAAACAGCGCGAGGAAACCCTGCTGCGTACAATGCGTGCGATAGTCGATGCGCAGAAACCCTTCTTCACGGGTGGTGGCGACGAGTCGTTGCTCACCCCAATGATACTCGAAGATGTGGCCAAGCGTGTGGGGTACGATATATCCACAATCTCCCGTGTGAGCAACAGCAAGTATGCACAGTTGCCCTGGGGTGTCTATCCCCTGAAATACTTTTTCAGCGACGGCGTTGCAACGGCCGACGGTGGGGAACGCTCGGTGCGCGAGCTCTATCGCATAATACAGGAGCTTGTCGATGGCGAGGATAAGCGCAAGCCGCTCACCGATGAGGAACTTATGGCCCGCTTGCACGAACAGGGCTTCACACTCGCCCGCCGCACCGTTGCCAAGTACCGCGAACACCTGAATATCCCTGTTGCCCGCTTGCGCAGGGAGTGACAGCCGGCGGGCTTTTCACCCCTGCAACCACCTCTTTAAATATATTTTGTAATATATCTTTTGACTTTTCGGAATTTAGCTATAATTTTGCAATAATACCTTTATTGGGCGTGTTGCGCCAAGTTTATACCAAAAGTTCAAAGAATATATGGCACAGAAACAGATTACGATAGAAGAGGTTAAAGAGGATATACGCTATTTGCGCCTGTTGGCACGCGATTTCCCCACAATATCGAGCGTAACCACCGAGATTATCAATCTCGAAGCGATATTACAGCTCCCTAAACCCACCGAGCACTTTCTGGCCGACCTGCACGGCGAGAACGAAGCCTTTGAGCACGTTCTGCGTAACGCATCGGGTAATATCAAGCGCAAGGTGAACGACCTTTTCGGCGACTCGCTCTCCGAAAAGGACAAGAAGGAACTCTGCACGCTTATCTACTATCCCGAAAAGAAACTGAAACTTGTGAAGCAGGAGTGTGAGAATATGGAGGAGTATTACACCGTGATGCTCAACCGCCTCATAACCGTGTGCCGCAGCATATCGTCGAAATACACCCGCTCGAAGGTGCGCAAGAGCCTCCCCGAAGAGTATGCATACATAATTGAGGAGCTGCTGCACGAGGCCAACGACGACCGCAACAAGCAAGCCTATTTCTCGGCCATTGTGAACACCATTATCTGCACCCGCCGTGCCGACCACTTCATAATAGCCCTCTGCTCGCTCATACAGCGGTTGGCTATCGACCGTCTGCACATCCTGGGTGACATATTCGACCGCGGCCCCGGTGCCCACCTCATAATGGACACCCTGTGCAACTATCACCACCTCGACATAACCTGGGGTAACCACGATGTACTGTGGATGGGTGCGGCGGCAGGAAACCTCTGCTGCATAGCAAGCGTGTTGCGCCTCTCGCTGCGCGATGCCAACACCCGCACGCTCGAAGACGGATACGCCATAAATATGGTTCCCCTGGCAACTTTTGCAATGGAGCAGTATGCCGATGACCCTTGCGAAATATACTATCCCCGTGTCGACGAGGAGCGCACCAACCACACTGAAAAGGATATACGCCTCATAGCGCAGATGCACAAGGCTGTTTCGGTGATAGAGTTCAAACTGTCGGGTGCAATAGCAAAGAAATACCCCGACTGGGAGATGCAGGACCGCTGCCTTATGGAACACATTAACAAGGAGCGCGGCACAATAACCATCGACGGCAAGGAGTATCCTATGCTCGATACACAGTGGCCCACACTTAACCCCGATGACCCGTATGCCCTCACACCCGAAGAGGCCGACCTCATGGAACGTCTGCGTTACTCCTTTACCCGCAGCGAACGCCTGCAAAACCACGTCAACTGCCTGCTTATGCGCGGTGGTATGTATGTGATATATAACTCCAACCTTATGTTCCACGCATCGGTGCCCTTGAACGAGGACGGCACAATGCGCGAAGTGTCGATAAACGGCACCGTGGTAAAGGGCAAGGAACTCATGAAAAGAGTGGAGCGCATAGCCCGTTCGGCATTCGACCACGACATGAACAGTGCCGAGCGTGAGAAGGCTGCCGACTTCTTCTGGTACTTGTGGTGCGGGCCGCAGTCGCCCCTCTTCGGCAAGGCCAAGATGGCAACCTTTGAACGCTATCTGCTCACCGACAAGGAGGTTCAGAAAGAGCCCAAAGGGTGGTACTACATTCTGCGCGACCAGGCCGCAGTATGCGACTACATACTCGACGAGTTCGGCGTGCAGGGCAACCACCGCCACATAATCAACGGACACGTTCCCGTGCGTGTATTCAAGGGCGAAACCCCCATAAAGGCCGACGGCCGCCTTATGGTCATCGACGGCGGTTTCTCACGAGTTTACCACAACCGCACCGGTATTGCAGGCTACACGCTTGTTTATCACAGCCGCGGTTTCCAGCTTGTGCAGCACGAACCCTTCACATCGACCGAGGAGGCTGTTCTCAACGGAACCGACATCCACAGCACCACACAGATTGTGGAGATGATGGGGCATCGCGAGAATGTTGCCGACACCGACATAGGCCGTGGCATAAAACTCAAAATCAGCGACCTCGAAAAGCTGCACACCGCCTATCGCAAGGGTGTAATAAAGGAGAGGCCGTGAGTGCACCGCACAGGCACGGCTCCATAACTGCAAAGAAAAAGTAAAACAGAAATATATGAAAGCAATAGTAAGTGTTATAATGGGAAGCACATCCGACCTTCCCGTAATGAAAAAGGCCACCGACTTCTTGAACGAAATGCAAGTACCTTTCGAGGTTAACGCCCTTTCGGCCCACCGCACCCCCGAAGCCGTTGAGGAGTTTGCCAAGAGTGCCAAGGAGCGTGGCGTGAAGATAATAATAGCAGCCGCAGGTATGGCAGCCCACCTTCCCGGTGTAATTGCCGCAAGCACCACACTGCCCGTTATCGGAGTGCCCATCAACAGCACACTCGACGGCATCGATGCCCTGCTTGCCATTGTGCAGATGCCTCCTGGAATACCTGTCGCCACAGTGGGCGTGAACGCATCGCTCAACGCCGCAATCCTTGCGGTGGAGATGCTCTCGCTTGCCGACACGGAACTTGCTGCCCGCCTTGCACAGTACAAGGAGAACCTGAAAAAGAAGATAGAGAAAGCCAACGAAGAGCTTAAAGAACTGAAATATGAATACAAGACAAACTGATTTGGACCTTTTCAACTACCGCCGCCGTGCAACGGTCGAAGTGAATGTAGGTGGTGTGAAAATAGGTTGCGGCAACCCTGTCAGGGTGCAGTCGATGACCAACACATCCACAATGGATACCGAAGGTAGCGTGGAACAGGTGTTGCGCATTGTGGGCAAGGGCGGCGAGCTTGTGCGCCTCACAACGCAGGGCAATCGCGAGGCTGTCAATCTTGGCAGCATAAAGGAGCAGTTGCGTGCCCGCGGCTGTAACGTGCCCCTTGTGGCCGATGTCCATTTCAACGCCGCTGTTGCCGACACCGCAGCGCAGTATGCCGACAAGGTGCGTGTGAACCCCGGAAACTATGTCGATACCGCCCGCGTGTTCAAGCACATCGATTATACCGATGCTGAGTATGCCGAAGAGCTGAAACGCTTGCGCGAGCGTTTCGTGGCCTTCCTCAACCTGTGCAAGGCCAATGGCAAGGCAATACGTGTGGGCGTGAACCACGGCTCCTTGTCCGACCGCATAATGAGCCGTTACGGCGACACCCCTTCGGGCGTGGTTGAGTCCTGTATGGAGTTCCTGCGCGTGTGCCGCGACGAAAACTTCAACAATGTAGTGGTTTCAATAAAGACCAGCAACACATCTATGATGGTAACCACTGTGCGCCGTCTTGTGGCAGTGATGGCAGCCGAGGGTATATCGTATCCCCTGCACCTGGGCGTTACCGAGGCCGGTGATGCCGAAGACGGGCGCATAAAGAGCGCGGTGGGTATTGGTGCCCTGCTTGCAGACGGAATAGGCGATACCGTGCGTGTATCCCTTGCCGAAGCCCCCGAAAACGAAATCCCCGTTGCAAAAGAACTTGTCGATTATATATCAAAACGTGAAGGTCACCTGCCCATTGCCGGCGTTCCTTACGAAGGGTTCTGCTACGAGGAGCCTGTGCGCCGTGCCACAACCGCGGTGAATAATATAGGCGGTTCGCAGGTGCCTGTGGTGGTGGGCGAGGCAGTGTCGAACCCCGACATTACCCCCGACTACATTGGTTCCGAACTGCAAACAGTGGGTATCGATGAGGCTGCCGACGGCAAGGTTATCTCCTTGTGCATACGTTGCCTCACCCCCGAAAACATAGCGAAACTGAAATCGTTGGGCAACATCGTGATTGTGGCAAAAAGCGTTCACGCCAACCCTGTGGCCGAGCTTCGTGCCGTTATACATAAATTGGCGGCCGCAGGCATCACAGCCCCTGTTATCGTGCAGCGTTGCTACAAGGAACAGGCTGTGGAGAGCTTGCGCATAAAGGCCGCAGCCGACCTCGGCGTGCTGCTCATCGACGGCCTTGTCGATGGTGTGTGGATAGAGAACCCCGGCATAGCAGCCGAGGAAATCAATTCCATAGCCTTTGGCATATTGCAGGCTACACGCGCCCGCATAAGCAAGACCGAATATATCGCCTGCCCCGGTTGTGGCCGCACAATGTACGACCTGCAAGGTACCCTTGCCAGAATAAAGGCTGCTACTGCCCATCTCAAAGGACTGAAAATAGGTGTTATGGGATGTATTGTCAACGGCCCCGGTGAAATGGCCGATGCCGATTATGGCTATGTGGGTGCTGCACGCGGCAAGGTGAGCCTTTACCGCCAGAAGGAGTGTGTGGAGAAGAATATTCCCGAGGAGGAGGCTATTGAACGCCTTTTGCAGTTGATAGAGAGTGACAGGAACAAATAGAGTTTTTTAATAAAAAACTCCCTAATACCTTTATGATTGAACGATGGCATTTTGCCATCGTTTTTTTTGCACTGCATAGCGTTTAAAAGGCTCAGTAGCAAAAAGGTGTGGGCACTCACTATTACGATACTAAACATTCTTGCTTTTGACTTCTCGGTGTTATTTGTCGGTTATTCTCTCATTGGAAATATATCTTTGATGTTCTTTGTCGCGCAAAGAACCAAACGCCCGGCACGCGAGTAAAATCAGTCGCTCGGTTCTTTGTTCACGTCGCCGAAAGGCGAACCCTCAGTCGAACCTCACTTGCCGTGTTTATCTTTCTCACATTTGCAAGGTGCTGCGGAATTAAATGTAATTTAATAGACAATGCTTGCAGCAATTAGTCGCACGTAGTGCGGGATGCGAACAGCAAGCATTGTCAACTTATGG
>SUXO01000049.1 GCA_015060885.1 Bacteroidales bacterium | reverse complement strand
TCTCTCATTGGAAATATATCTTTGATGTTCTTTGTCGCGCAAAGAACCAAACGCCCGGCACGCGAGTAAAATCAGTCGCTCGGTTCTTTGTTCACGTCGCCGAAAGGCGAACCCTCAGTCGAACCTCCCTTGCCGTGTTTATCTTTCTCACATTTGCAGGGTGCTGCGGGACTTCCTCAGTTAGTCGCCTTGCGGCACCTAACTCACGGGCAAACATTCCTCGCACTCTCTCCTGCAAATGCTCGGATAAACACTGTGATTTTAACGGTGCCGGTTCCTTTTTTTAGAATTACCATTGCAGGAGATAATTCGTTATACAAAGGGCTGCGTGAGGTAACACAACTTATTAAAAAATCAACTTGTCCACACTAAATTTCTACTGAACCAAAGCGATGCCGATGCATTCCACAGACAAGAAAGATAAAGGAGCAACCTCACGGTTGCTCCTTATTGCGCTATGGTAGCAGACATTAACTACTCAAAAGCTGAAAAGATAGGATAATACAATTTATTTTCTATGGTTTATTCTCGATGCAAAAATACTACCGAACAAACAAACACACAATCACAAAAAAAGTGATTTTGCAAGCAGAAAGTAACAACATATATCTACCGGCACAGAAAAACGGACAGCATTAGTTACTTATGACTAACAACCTCCGGGATTTGCAACAAATAACTATTGCACGTATATAAAAACTGAACTATTTTTGCAAAGCAAAAATAGAATAACGCGCACCCGATGGTGTGCCACGAACCAGTAAAGAGAATAAAACAGTTTCCTATATATGAAATTATCGGAACTAAAAAATGGTGAAACAGCTGTCATTGTACGCCTCTCGGGGCACGGAGGATTCCGGAAGCGAATAATGGAGATGGGGTTCATACGCGGCGAGAAGGTAAAATCGGTACTCGACTCCCCCATGCACGACCCTGTCAAATACCACATAATGGGGTACGATGTATCGTTGCGACGCGCCGAAGCCGAAATGATTGAGGTGCTGCCCGAAGAGGAGGCAAAAAGAGAACTTGGCCCTGCACCATCGTTCAGTTGCCTGTCGGTGTGCGAGGAGTGCAACGGGTGTGCCTGCCGCAACTGCACACAGCGCAAGGTTACCACAAAGAAGAATAATGTAATAAACGTTGCATTGGTGGGCAACCCCAACAGTGGCAAGACCTCTATATTCAATGCCGTTGCAGGCGAAAACGAGCACGTGGGCAATTACAGCGGAGTGACAGTCGATGCAAAAACGGGAAGTTTCAACTACAAAGGCTACCGCATAAACATCACCGACCTACCCGGTACCTACTCAATAGCAGCCTACTCGCCCGAAGAGATATATGTACGCCGCCACCTCTTCGACAAGATGCCCGACATTATCATAAACTCTGTTGTGGCATCGAACATAGAGCGCAACCTCTACCTCACCACGGAACTCATTGATATGAACCTGCGCACCGTGGTAGCACTGAATATGTATGACGAGTTGTTGGCAAGCGGAGCACAAATAAACTATGAGCACCTGGGAGCGATGATAGGAATTCCTGTTGTGCCCGTGATTGCAAAGACAGGCAAGGGGCTCGACAAGCTGCTCGACATCGTAATTGAACTCTTCGAGGGGCGCAACAGTACCATACGCCACATACACATAAACTATGGCAACACCATTGAAGGAGAACTGGCTCCCCTTTCCGAGGAGTTGCACAAGGCCGATGACCTCCCCTACCAGTTCCCCGTGCGCTATTGGGCACTGAAACTGCTTGAACAGGACAAAGAGGTGACAAACCAACTGCAACACTGCCTCGCTCTGCCACATTGGCAATCGATAGCGGCAAAGAGTGCGAAGAGGGTGCAACAACGCCTTAACATTGACGTGGAAACCGCCATAAGCGATGCGAAATATGGATTCATCAATGGAGCATTGCAGGAGACATACACTGCCGGCAGCAAAGACACCAACAAGCAGACACGCCGCATTGACCGCCTTGTTGCCAACCGTTGGCTGGGCTTCCCCATATTCATTTTTGTAATGTGGGTAATGTTCGCCACAGTGTTCCAGCTTGGCACCTACCCACAGGAGTGGATAGAAGAACTCTTTGCATTCCTGGGCAACCAGGCTGCAACGCTATTGCCGCAAGGCTTATTGCAGGACCTTGTCGTGAACGGCATAATAGGCGGTGTGGGCAGCGTGGCTGTGTTCATTCCGCAGATACTTATCCTCTATCTCTTTATATCACTGATGGAGGATTCGGGTTATATGGCACGCGCAGCCTTCATTATGGACCGCCTTATGCACAAAATGGGATTGCACGGAAAATCCTTCATTCCAATGCTTATGGGATTCGGTTGCAACGTACCGGCAATTATGGCAACACGCACAATAGAAAGCCGCAGCAGCCGCATAATAACAATACTTGTGACTCCTTTTATGTCGTGCAGCGCACGCCTTCCCGTGCTGGTGCTCTTTGCAGGCGCATTCTTCCCCAACCACGCGCCGCTTATACTCATTTCGCTCTACATACTGGGAATTATTGTTGCCGTGCTCACCGCACGCCTGTTGCGAAGCACACGTTTCAAGAAAGACGAAACACCGTTCGTTATGGAGCTGCCGCCCTACCGCCTGCCCACCCTGCAAGCGACACTGCGACATATGTGGGACAAGTGCGAGCAGTACATAAGAAAGATTGGAACAACAATACTCATAGCAACCATAGTAATATGGTTCCTCAGCTATTTCCCCCGCCCTGCCGAAGGCACACAGCCCGGCAGCGACAACTACTCGTCGTCGTACATTGGAATGATGGGGCGTGCAATTGAGCCGGTAATGGAGCCTCTGGGGCAGAACTGGCGTTCGAGCATGGCCATACTCACCAGCATACCGGCCAAAGAACTTGTGGTGAGCACGTTCGGCGTTCTTTACAGCAGCGACACCGAAGAGGGTATAGAAGAGGACCTTAAAGAGTCGGGCGACTTCACACCTCGCTCGGCAGCAGCCTTCCTTGTGTTCATACTGCTCTTCTTCCCCTGCATAGCTACCATAGCTACCATAGCTACCGAAACGGGGAGCCGCTGGTGGGCATTCTTCTCAATAGCCTACAACACTGCCGTTGCGTGGATAGCCGGTTACATAGTTTACCTGATTGGTGGAATATTTTAAACTTTAACAAGAATGACAATAGAAGCTACATACAAGAAAAACATGAAAGTTGCCGACCTCATTGCGGCCGACAACACCCTATTATCGATACTGCACCGCCTCGACATACGCTTGGGATTCGGGGAAGCCACCATACAGGAGATGTGTACACGCTACGACATATCGACCGAGCTCTTCTTGGAGATATGCAACATCTACTCTTTCCGCCACTACAAACCGCAGATAGAGGCACTGGGCCGGAAGGACATAAGGAACATCACCGCCTACCTGCGTGCATCGCACAAGTTTTACAGCGAGGTATGCTTCCCTGCCATACACGAAAGCATACACAAGTTCGTAAAGGAGCTCGACGACATAAGCCGCCGCCTCATCGACAAGTTCTACGACGACTACGACACCGAGGTAACCAACCACTTCCGATACGAAGAAACCATTGTATTCCCCTACATCGAGGCACTGCAAGATGGCAAGAGAGAAGGCTATGACGAAAAATACAATATCGGCAAGTTCGAGGAGAACCACAGCAACATAAGCGAGAAACTCAACGACCTTAAAAACATTATCATCAAATACATACCCGAAGAGTACTCTTCGGCACTGCGTTTCGAAATTCTCAACGACATATATGCCGTTGAAGCCGACCTGCGCAAACACTCACTCATAGAAAACAAACTGCTCATACCACTGGTTGAGATAATGGAAAAAAGCAATGAATAACACTGCAAAACACAAGATACTCCTCATTGAGCCATCGGAGATTGTTGCTGCGGGAATAACAGCGATAATCGCACGCAGCCCGGAGTTTGCCATTGCACAGACATTGAGCAACCCCGGTTACTACAACCCGCAGAGCAGCAACATAGACATAATTATAATAAACCCTGCCGTAATAGACTACAACGAGCGGTTCGACATACGCAGCTATTTCGGCAAGGAGAACGTTACCATAATAGCACTCACACACGGCAGTTACGAAGAGAACGTACTGCGCCAGTACGATGGTTGCATTGGCATATACGACAGCGCGCAACGCATTGTACAAAAGATAAAGAGCGCAATGGAAGAGGCAACACAAGCCCCAAAGAGCGACATAAACGAACTGTCGACACGCGAGCGCGACATTCTGCGTGCTGTTGCAATGGGAAAGACCAACAAAGAGATTGCCGACGAGTTCAACATATCTATCTACACCGTAATTTCACACCGCCGCAACATTTCGCAGAAACTTGGCATTAACAGTATTCCGGGCCTCACCGTGTACGCCATAATGAACAAACTTGTCGATATGAGCGATTTCGGATAAAAAAAAATAGGGCCTCTTGTGAGGTCCTTACCGAAGTTCGCTTACGGGAACAACGCGATGTGAGAGCGTTGTTTGCGACGACGGAAAATTTAGTTTCCCAAAGGAGTATTCCCGTTTCGCACCATAAAAGCAACACCAGTAGCGCCTACGGGAATCGAACCCGTGTTCCATGCGTGAGAGGCATGTGTCCTAGCCGCTAGACGAAAGCGCCATAATAAATCAAGGAGTAGTTTCAGTTACAGTGCCCAAAGGAGTATTCCCGTTGCACCATAAAAGCAATACTAGTAGCGCCTACGGGAATCGAACCCGTGTTCCATGCGTGAGAGGCATGTGTCCTAGCCGCTAGACGAAAGCGCCATCTGCAAAACCCAAGCGGAAGCTGGGGGATTCGAACCCCCGGTACGGTAACCCGTACGGCAGTTTAGCAAACTGCTGGTTTCAGCCACTCACCCAAACTTCCATTTGGAAAGCCTACGCCCTTATTTTGCGTTGCAAAGGTATACCGTTTTTATCAAATATGCAAATGTATTGGAAATTATTTTTAAAAATTCAACATTTAACAGCACACATGCGCATACAACGCGGCAAAAAGCGGCATCACAACTTCAAGAGTGACATAACCATAGCTATCTCATGCTCAAAATTGGGAGTGAGAATACCCTTGCCCATTGCACTGCGCACCTCGGCAATCTCCCAAAAACGGCCGCCGTCGAGTTCATCACTGGGGCACACCTCGCCATCGTAATCCACCTTATATACATAAACGAGTTCCTTTTCGCGCTCGCTCTCAAAAAGGTAACGCAGCAGAAACGTCGGCTCTGTCACTTTTATGCCTATCTCCTCCTGCGCCTCACGTTCAAGCGCAGTGGCAATCTCCTCGCCATAACCTACGTGCCCACCCACTGCCGTGTCCCACTTGCCCGGCTGTATATCCTTCCACAAAGGGCGTTTCTGCAAGTATATGCGCCCGGCCGTGTCGAACACATGCAGATGCACCACCGGATGCAGATATTTTGTTCCGATGTGACACTCCTCACGGGTAGCGGAGGATATGACATTGCCCTCGCTATCGACAATGGGGAGTTTTTCCAATTTATTGTCGCTTTTCATATAATAATTCTGTTTTCTATTCTTCGTGATAATCGGCCTCGGTATTCACATTCCACACTGCCGCCTTGCTGCCACCCTTGCCAATACAGTCGACTGCCGCAAAGGCCGTGAGCATAGAGTGGTCCATATTGTTATAACGGTGCTGCCCGTTGCGGCCTATGCAGTACAAATTCTCTATGCCATCGAGAAAATCGCGCACGACAGCCAGGTCATTGTAACTGCCCCAATAGGCAGGATAGGCCTTTTTCATTCTCACCACATTGCCCGACCGCACTGCCGAAGCCTCAACAACACCAATCCTCGACAACTCCTCAACAGCCAGGGCTGTCATATCCTTGTCACTCATTTGCCACAGTTCATCGCCCTCGTTGCAAAAATATTCGAGCCCCAGGAAAATAGAGTTTTCATAATCGGCGACCATATACGGAGACCAGTTATTGAACACCTGTATGCGCCCCACCTTTACATCGCGTTCCTGAACATATATCCAGGTGTCGGGAACACGACCGGCATATGTACGCAAAGCTGTTCTGTTCTTTATTTTAAGGTTATCGACAAGCAAGCCCACCGTTATGAAATCGCGGTATGGCAGGCCCGCTGCCACCCTTGCTACCGGCTCCGGAATATCAATTCCACGGATTGCTGCCACAAGTTCTTTGAGCGGCATCGACGAGAATAGATAATCACACTCAACCGTGCGCAATGAGCCGTCACCCAGGCGGCACTCCACCGACACTACACGACCACTCTCCACATTCACACGCTCCACACGATGCTCCTTCAACAGTGTGCCACCCTGCTCCACAACCTTGCCGGCTACAATTTCCCACAGTTGTCCGGGGCCGTATTTAGGATAGAGAAACTCCCCTATCAAGGAGGTTTCCACACTCTTTTGTGCAATATCGGATTTGCCACGTTTCAACATTGCATCCTTCAACAATGCCCACACCGAAAGCCCCTTTACGCGTTGGCTGCCCCAGTCGGCACCGAGTTGCGAGGGGTGTTTGCCCCAAACCTTGCGGGTATAATCCTCAAAGAACATACTATACAAAGGAGCACCGAAACGGTTTATATAAAAATCTTCGAGCGAAAGCTCGGCACGGCGTTTCACCCTTGCCGCAAGGTAACCAAGAGCAGCCTTAACTGCACGCAAGAAACCCATATCGGCAAGTACCGACAAGGATAGCGTAAGGGGATATGGAAAGAACTTGCGACGGAAGAATATGCGCGACACACGACGACGGCGCAGCATCACGCAATCACTCTTTTGAGGGTCGGGAACAGCATCGACCGGCGATGCGCCAAGCAGCAGTTCATCCTTTGCAGGTGCTGCTTGCAACGGCATAACCTTGCACCACCATTGCATAACCCTTTCGCTTTTCGAAAAGAAGCGGTGCCCGCCAATATCCATACGGTTTCCACCGCAATCGACGGTCTTCGATATTCCACCCACAGAATCGCTCTCTTCGAGCAACAAGGGAACAGCCACACCCTGCTCCTGCATCTCGTGTGCAGCAGCAAGACCGGCAGGGCCGGCTCCGATAATTACGGCAGTTTTTTTCCCTTTGTGAGCCATCTGTCAAAATTCTTTTCAAAAATAATCCATATCACATCAAAAAACAAGAAGGTGCACCATTTTAATGCACCTTCCCGTTTTTTTTGGTTTATTTATAATATGCGGAATTTTACATCATACCGCCCATTCCACCCATTCCGGGAGCGCCCATAGGCATTTCGGGTTTATCCTCCTTCTTCTCCACGATAACGCACTCGGTGGTGAGGAACATACCTGCTATTGAGGCTGCATTCTCCAAAGCCACGCGGGTAACCTTGGCAGGGTCTACAACGCCTGCGGCGAAGAGGTTCTCATACACATCGGCACGGGCATTGTAGCCATAGTCGCCTTTGCCTTCGCGCACTTTCTGCACGATAACTGCACCCTCTTTACCTGCATTCGCAACAATCTGACGCAAAGGCTCCTCTATCGCACGTTTGATAATGGCGATACCGGTCTTCTCGTCGGCATTTGCAGCTTCGAGGCTTTCAAGAACGTCGATTGAACGGATGTAAGCAACACCGCCACCGGGAACGATACCCTCTTCGATGGCTGCGCGTGTAGCGCAAAGTGCATCATCGACACGGTCCTTCTTCTCCTTCATTTCAACCTCCGAAGCGGCACCCACATAGAGAACAGCTACGCCGCCAGCCAACTTGGCAAGACGCTCTTGGAGTTTCTCCTTGTCGTAATCGCTCTTTGTGGTTGAAATCTGCTGTTTGATTTGAGCCACGCGTGCTGCGATAGCCTCTTTGTCGCCATTACCGTCGACAATGGTAGTATTGTCCTTGCTGATGGTGATGCGGCCGCAGGTACCCAACATTTCGAGTGTAGCCTGCTCCAACTTTATGCCTTTCTCCTCGCTGATTACTATTGCACCGGTAAGTGTAGCAATATCTTCGAGCAGGTCTTTGCGGCGGTCGCCGAAACCGGGAGCCTTCACTGCACAAATCTTCAACTGCGAACGCAAGCGGTTCACTACAAGTGTTGTAAGAGCCTCGCTCTCCACATCCTCGGCAATAATGAGGAGGGGACGGCCGGTCTGCACGGCTGCCTCCAAAATGGGGAGCATATCTTTGAGGTTGGTTATTTTCTTGTCGTAGATGAGCACATAGGGGCTGTCCATCTGGCACTCCATCTTCTCGGTATCGGTTATGAAGTAAGGCGACAAGTAACCGCGGTCGAACTGCATACCCTCGACAACGCCAATTGTGGTATCACGGCTCTTGGCCTCCTCGATTGTGATGACACCGTCCTTTGTTACCTTGCGCATAGCATCGGCAATGAGCTTGCCAATCTCGCTGTCGTTGTTGGCCGAAATTGTGGCAACCTGCTCAATCTTGTCATAGTTATCGCCCACAGTCTCGCTCTGCTCCTTGATTGAAGCAACCACCTTTTCGACAGCCTTGTCTATACCACGTTTGAGGTCCATAGGATTGGCACCGGCAGTTACATTGCGCAAGCCTTCGGTTATGATTGCCTGTGCAAGCAGTGTGGCAGTTGTTGTACCGTCACCGGCATCGTCATTGGTCTTCGACGCAACCGACTTAACAAGCTGCGCACCGGTGTTCATATAAGCATCGGAGAGCTCAATCTCCTTGGCTACCGACACACCGTCCTTTGTAATGTGGGGCGCACCGAACTTTTTCTCAATGATAACATTGCGGCCTTTGGGACCAAGTGTAACCTTTACTGCATTTGCAAGCTCGTCGACACCTTTTTTAAGTTGGTCACGAGCATCCATATTGAAAAGAATCTCTTTTGCCATATCTCAATATACTTTATTTATTATCCTAAAATAGCCAAAACATCGCTCTGGCGCATAATCAAATATTTCTCACCTTCGAATTCGAGCTCGGTACCGGCATACTTGCCATAGAGAACCTGGTCGCCAACGGCAATTACCATCTCCTCGTCTTTTGTTCCGTTACCTATTGCCACCACTTTTCCCTGCAAGGGTTTCTCTTTTGCTGTATCGGGGATAATAATGCCGCCGATGGTTTTCTCCTCTGCTGCCATAGGCAGTATGAGAACTCTGTCTGCTAATGGTTTAATGTTCATAGTATATTAAAATTTAAATTGTTTAATGTTCACGCCGCACAGCGGCACATTGTTTATATAACCAAAAGTGTGCCAAAAATGTTTTTTGGCTTTCAGGGGTGCAAAAATAGCAAAGATTTTGTCACAAATACAAGAAAATGCGACAAAATGGCATAATGTGACACTTTTACAAAACAACAGCAAGAAACTGTTTAAATTTATTTCGAAAAAAATGATTACATTTGCCGTAATTACACACAAGCTAATATGAACGGAACAATAAAGAAGGCGTGGAACAGATTCATTGACCTCGACAACGACAAGAACATTGACGAAAACCGGAACCTGTGGGCTATTGTGAAATTATGCACAAGCTTCGGCAGCCTGCAACAGGCATCAGCCGCGCTCACCTATCACACACTCTTTGCCATAGTGCCGGTTATGGCACTTATGGTTGCAATAGCCAACATTCTGGGTTACGGCGAGATATTCAAAGAGCAGGTTCAGGAATTCTTTCACGGGCAGGATATAATATCGAGCAGCTTGCTGAATTTTGCCGACAGCTACCTTAACAACACACAGGTAAGTTTCTGGCTTGGTGCCGGAATCGGCCTTGTATTGTTGCTCTATTCGGTATTTTCCATTTTCCGCACCATCGATGCAACGTTCAACGCCCTGTGGAATATGCCGGGGCGCGACATAACAAAGTTGCTCGGAATCTTCGCAATCGTTCTGCTCATACCGTTTGTTGCAATAATAATCCTTGCAATATGGTGGACAATGTCGTCGTACCTCAAAGGCACCATAATTCACGAAGTAAATGTTTTCATATTCTCGGTCGCAACCTATTTCGTGTGCCTTTTTGCCGCATACAAACTGATACCGCGCGCCGATGTAAAGGTGAAATATGCCGCAATTGCAGCCATTGTTTGCAGTTCGGTTTTTGCCCTTATGCAATATTTCAGCTATGTCATATTGTCTATGTTCAACAACTACCGCAACATATATGGCGACCTTGCCAGCCTCATTATATTCCTGTTGCTCATATATTTTTCGTGGACAATATGTATGGCCGGCAGCCGCTGGAACTACCTGCTGCAACGTGCCGACAAGCTTGTGCGTGAGAACAAATTCACAGGCATCAGCAGCAACTATCAGAAATTCCTGTGCCTTATGATACTCGACAAGGCCGAACAACTATGCTCACTCACCGGCAAGGAAGAGTTCGACATCGAATACATTTCGGGAGTGATAAACAGCGCATACGACATTCCGCCGCACATTTCGGGAGTTTTCACGACATCGATGATAAACCGTGGGATCTTAATCCCTGTCGACAATAGCAACATATACAGGATTGCACCGGAATATCGCCACCGCAAAATAAAGGAACTTATTACCCTATTCGACAAAGCCGGCATAAACAAAGATGCCATCGAGGAGGCGCAGACTGCCCACGAGCACAAGAACGCAAGCCTGCTGTGGGAATATATAAACGGAGAGAAAGATATGAACGAGGAGTGCTGGGACATTCCTTTGGAGAATTTCTTCAATGCAAAGATAGATGCACCGGCGCAGAAAAAGGAAGATGCACCGCTCGACACCTTCTTCGACAAGATAACAAGCATCTTCAAATAGCCCTGTAACCGCAAAAACAAAATTTTTCCAAAAAACATTTTGCAGTAACAGGCAAATGCCATACCTTTGCGGCAGATTTCAAATAAGGGGTGCCTTAATACAACGGGCTGAGATCATACCCAATAACCTGATCCGGGTAATGCCGGCGTAGGGAAGAGCCGAATGGCGTGCACACATTCGGCACACACAGGAAAAATCCCCATTTTCTGTTTAACCACGGAGCTTGGAGGATTTCTTTTTTTACCCCTTCGCGCTCCACTAAAATTTTTGAAATTGCAATGAAAAAGACAACATTGCTGTGCTGCATACTGCTTGCAGCCGGAGCCCTGTATGCACAACAGGAGCAGACGAAGAGAGATACCCTTCGTGCAGTAAACCTGCAAGATGTGGAGGTTTTGTCACTACGCGCCACCGAAACGACACCCGTCGCCTTCACCAACATCGGCAAAGAGGAAATCAAGAAGAACAACACAGGTGTCGACTTCCCCTATCTCGTGAATATGACACCGGGAGCACTCACCACCAGTGATGCAGGAGCCGGAATAGGCTACACAACATTGAGAGTGCGCGGTACCGATGGCACACGCATTAACGTAACTGCCAACGGAATACCCATAAACGATGCTGAAAGCCACACCGTCTTTTGGGTAAACCTCCCCGACCTCGCATCGTCGGTGAAGGATGTACAGATACAACGCGGTGCAGGAACATCGACCAACGGAGCCGGAGCATTCGGTGCAAGCATCAATATGCAGGTGAGCGAGTTCAACAGCAAGCCCTATGCCGAGTTTAGCGCATCGGGCGGTTCGTTCGGCACTCACAAAGCCACGCTTAAAGCCGGTACAGGCCTCATCGACGAGCGTTGGGCAATAGATGCCCGCTTCTCGGACATAGGCAGCGACGGCTACATCGACCGTGCCGAAACAAAACTTAAATCCTACTACCTGCAAGGCAGCTATTTTGCCACAAGAACAACCGTAAGGTTCATTACATTTGCAGGAGAGGAGGAGACATACCACGCCTGGAACTATGCATCCAAGGAGGAGATGGAGAAGTATGGCCGACGATACAACAGCTGCGGATATATGTTCACCGACGAATATGGCAAGGACCACTATTACGACGACCAGACCGACAACTACAAACAGCAGAACTACCAACTGCTCATCGACCACACATTCTCGCCCGAATGGAGCCTCTACGCCGGCCTTCACTATACCAAAGGCGACGGCTACTACCAGGAGTACAAGGATGGACGCAAGCTGGTGGAGTATGCCCTGGTGCCGTTTGAGATGAACGGCAACACCGTAAAACGAAGCGACCTTGTGCGCAAGAAAGCAATGGACAACCATTTCGGCGGCGGAATATTCTCGCTCGACTACAAGGGAGAACGCCTCAACGCATCGCTTGGCGGTGCCCTCAACCGCTATGTCGGCGACCACTTCGGACAGGTACTGTGGGTAAAGGAGTACAGCGGGGCACTCACCCCCAACCACGAATACTACCGTAACCAGGGACGCAAGAGCGACGGCAACATCTACCTCAAAGGCGATTACAGGCTCACACGCAACCTCAACGCGTACGCCGACATACAGTACCGCCACATTTCGTACGACATCGACGGTTGCAACGACAAATGGAACGATGCCACCGATGCCTTGCAACAGCTTGCCGTGAACGAGAATTTCAATTTCGTAAACCCCAAGGCCGGTCTTTCGTGGCAGATTAACCGCAACAACCGCCTTTTCGGTTCGGTAAGCATGGTACACAAAGAGCCCACACGCAACAACTACACCGACGGCAAACTGCACGAACGCCCCAAAGAGGAGAGAATGCTCGACTATGAACTGGGCTACACATACTCCAATGGAACTTTCCACGCCGGAGCCAACATCTATTTCATGGACTACAAGGACCAGCTTGTGCTCACCGGCGAACTGAACGAGATTGGCGAGCCCCTTGCCGCCAACGTGCCCGACAGCTACCGCGCCGGCATTGAGATTATGGCAGGCGTAAAACTTCCCTGCGGCTTTTCGTGGGAGGCAAACGCCACATTCAGCCGCAACCGCATAAAGAATTTCACCGAAACGCTGTACGAAGATGAATGGGTTGGCGGCAACCGCTGGGTAATTGAGCACGGCGACACCCCCATAGCCTTCTCGCCCGATATTGTCGCAAACAACATCCTCGGTTACAGCTACAAAGGGTTCGAGGCACAGTTGCACTCGCAATATGTGAGCAAGCAGTATATGAGCAACTCAAAGCAGAGCGACCACATACTCGATGCCTACTTCACAAGCAACCTGCGCCTTGCCTACACCTTCAAGGCACCCCACACAAGGGGAGTTACCGTTGGAGTAACAGTGTACAACCTGTTCGACCACGAGTACGAGAACAACGGTTATGCCGGCAGCGGTTTTTATATGGACGGCAACACCAAAGTGCGCTACAACTATGCAGGATACGCTGCACAGGCAGGCATAAATGCCCTGGGACACATATCAATAAGTTTATAAAAGGATGGAACAGGCAATAGAAATTATAGGAACGATTGTGGGTATAATATACCTTTGGCTCGAATACCGCGCAAGCATATATCTGTGGGTGGCAAGCATCGTTATGCCTGCAATATACCTATACATCTATTACCGGGCAGGGCTGTATGCCGACTTCGGCATAAATGTCTACTATCTTGTAATTGCGCTCTATGGCTGGCTGGCCTGGCGTTACGGGTTCAGCCTCTTCGGCCGTAACTGCAAAAATGAGGAACTTGCAATAACCCACACCCCCAAAAGGGTGTGGGGCAAGCTCATTGCCACATACATTGCCGCACAGGCAGCAATATACATTATCCTTGAATACTTCACCGACAGCACCGTGCCCGTGTGGGACTCATTCACCACAGCGTTGAGCATTGTGGGAATGTGGATGCTCGCCCGCAAATACATTGAGCAATGGTGGGTGTGGCTTGTTGTTGACTTTACAAGTGCCGGGCTGTACATATACAAAGATTTACATTTTACCGCAGCACTCTATGCCGTTTATGCAATTATTTCTATCTTTGGATATTGCAAATGGCGCAATATGATGCAAAGCAAAGACCTATAAGCTATGGAGATACCGCAATTCGAAGCTGTAATAATTGCCAACGGAGAGTATCCGCAAGCCACAGAGGCAGTGAACGTTGTACGCAACACACCCTTCGTGGCCTGTTGCGATGGTGGAGCCAATGAATATATAGCCCGTGGCAACTGCCCCGATATAATAATTGGCGACGGCGACTCGTTGAGCGAAGAGAACCGCAGGAAATACGGGAATATACTGCTGCAAATAGATGAGCAGGAGAACAATGACCAAACAAAGGCGGTGAACCATCTCATTGAACAAGGGTTCAGGCGCATAGCCATCACAGGTGCAACAGGAAAACGCGAAGACCACACGCTGGGCAACATAAGCCTGCTCATAGAATATGCCCGTAAAGGTGCCACTGTATACTCTTTCACAAACTACGGCATATTCATCCCCTGCAAGGGAAAATGTACATTCGCCTCGCAGAAGGGGCAACAGGTTTCAATTATAAACTTCACAGCAAAAGGGTTCAAGGGCGAAGGACTGCTCTACCCCATATACGATTTCACGAACTGGTGGCAGGGTACACTCAACGAATGTACAGGAGAGGCCTTTACGATAGAGGCCGAAGGAGAATATCTGCTTTTTATGAACTACTTAGAGTAAACAAATCACCGATTCACCAACCTTAAATATCCACTTGTTTTCCAACATATTACACCGGCATTTAGGTGCATTGTTAATTTTATATCACATACAATTTGCATACAAAATCGGAGATTTTGGGAAAAAAGTAATGCTAAAATACCACAACAAAATTTTCTGTCGTAATAGGCGATTATTTCTATTTTCTTTCACTTCCGACACCACAAAGGTATAAAAATAATGCTGACGAAAAGAGAAGTTATGATAATCTCTTTTTTCGCCAGCATATTTTATGCTGTCAATGCACAAATAAGTTTAGTCCGTTTTGGGTATATAGCCAATGGGATAAAATAAACCTGTTGGTCTATTTGTATTATTTTCTATTCTCATAAAACACTTTTTAACTTTTTTGTTTCGATATGGAGCGGCTATATGCAGTTTCAGATATTCTATCGCCTTGAGGTTTTGTAGAATTTTGCACCGAGTTTAATGAATAAAAAATAGGT
>SUXO01000008.1 GCA_015060885.1 Bacteroidales bacterium | reverse complement strand
GCGCGACAAAGAACGTCAAAGATATATTTCCAATGAGAGAATAACCGACAAATAACACCGAGAAGTCAAAAGAAAGAATGTTTAGTATCGTATATAGTGAGTGCCCACACCTTTTTGCTACTGAGCCTTGTTGACACGAGAATACGTTATATAAAACATAGTGGGCTGTTCATTAAGAACAGCCCACTATGTTTTTATTATAACCAACGTTTGTTATCCTTTGCGCGCAACAACCTGCTTCACAAACTCCATTACCAGAGGAGAGGGATGAAGCACTGTGCTCGAATATTGAGGCTCATAGATTGCACCAACATACCAATCACAGGCAGGCACCTCAACGATATCCACAAGGCCCGATTCGGGATGAACGCCCGAACACTTCAAACCGGCCTTTTCAAGCTCCTCACGATACTCAACATTAAGCTCGTAACGGTGATAGTGACGCTCCACTATCTTTTCGGCACCATAAGCGTCATAGGCCTTTGTACCCTTCTCTATCACGGTATCGTAACCGCCACGGCGCATTGTGCCGAAGGGGTTGCCAATGCTCTTCAAATCCTCCATAATGTCGACTACTCTGTGCGAAGTCTTGTCGTCCATTTCGTAGCTGCTTGCGTCGGCATAACCAAGAAGTGTGCGGGCACACTCGATAGCCATAACCTGCATACCAAGACCGATACCGAGAGTTATGAGGTTGTTCTCGCGACAATACTTCGCAGCAGCAACCTTGCCCTCAAAACCACGTGGGCCGACACCGGGACAAATTACATAACCATCCATACCCTTCAAGGCATCGGCGGCAGTTTCGGCAGTAATCTTCTCGCTGTTTATGAAGTGAAGCTTTACCTTGCTGTCACAATAGGTACCGCACTGCGAAAGGCTCTCGTGAATACTCTTGTATGCATCCTGCAAGTCGTACTTGCCAACAAGACCAATGTTCACTACCTTCTTCGCATTCTTGCGACGCTCCACGAATGAACGCCACGGAGCAAGTGCGGGAGTTTCACCCACAGGCTCACCTGTGAGGTTGAGGATTGCAGTGTCGAGGCCCTGCTCCTGCATCTTTATGGGCACCTCGTAGATAGAGGGAACATCGAGGCTCTGCACCACGCATTCGGGGCGCACATTACAGAAACTTGCAACCTTCTTGCACAATCCCTGGCTCAATTTATGCTCGGCACGCAACACAAGACAGTCGGGCTGGATACCCAGGCTCTGCAACTGCTTTACCGAGTGCTGTGTGGGCTTTGTTTTAAGTTCGCCCGCAGCCGAGAGATAAGGAACGTATGTAAGGTGCACGCACACCGCTCTGTTACCAAGTTCCCATTTGAGCTGACGGATAGCTTCAAGAAAGGGCAAGCCCTCGATATCTCCCACTGTACCGCCAATTTCGGTAATCACATAATCGAGTTTCTCCTTTGTGCTGCCACGTTTCATCTTGCGCTTTATCTCGTCGGTGATATGCGGAATAACCTGAACAGTCTTGCCAAGATAGTCGCCGCGACGCTCCTTCTCAATAACCTCACTGTATATTCTACCAGTGGTAAAAGTGTTCCAACGAGTGGTCTTGATATCGGTAAAACGCTCATAGTGACCGAGGTCGAGGTCGGCCTCGTGACCGTCGATAGTTATATAACACTCCCCGTGCTCCTGCGGGTTAAGCGTACCCGGAGAAACGTTTATATAGGGGTCGAATTTCTGGATTGTAACCTTGTAGCCTCTTGCTTGCAGAAGCTTGCCGATTGAGGCAGATATAATTCCCTTACCGAGAGAAGATGCTACACCACCTGTAACAAAGATAAATTTAGTTTCAGCCATATTGAAAGTTTGTTTTAAATAATCTTTTGCGGTGTCCAAACCAATGGCTCTGCTTTCACGAAACCACTCACGCTCGGCAAAATAAGTAAACTTCTTTTGCACTCGATCTCAGGTGGCTCTGTTTCACGAAACCACTCACGCTCGGCAAAATAAGTAAACTTCTTTTGCACTCGATCACAGGTGGCTTTGTTTTACGAAACCACTCACGCTCGGCAAAATAAGTGAACTTCTTTTGCACTCGCTTACCCGTGGCTTTGGACGTACAAAGATAGTGCAAGCCGAGAGCAATACAAAATAAAATCGAATTTTTTGAAAAGAAAAAAACAAGAAAATTCTCCACAATAAAAGCAACAAAAAAGGCGAGACAAATTATTGCACGAAATTCGTTGAGAAGCTCGCTTCACAAAAGAATTGAAGAGCAATAATTTACAACACGAGCGTAGCGAAAGTTGCTTATTCGCAAGAATAAGCAGGCTTTTTTCTTTAAAGGAACAACGATTAAACAACAGTATTGCCGAGGCGCCGCCTATCTTCACCGAAGGTAAAGATAGTGCAAGCCGTATATATTAAGAGAATTGTAGCACATCTTGGGCGATAGCCAAAGATGTGCAAACGAAAATTTTATTAATTTAATCCTATTTTGTCACGTTAGAATATTATATTTGCCACTGGATTGTAAAATCCACAACTACATACTGTTTTATAGAAGCGTTATGCTCATCTTGTAATTGAGAACGTAGGAAATTTTCAAATGTACACAAGAGATAGCATAGTGGTTCTCACGCCTTATAGCGTGGGCTGCTATCATCATATCCGTGTACAGGTTCTTCCTACGACCTTCAATTAGATGTGTGACATAGCAGTGCCACGCTTCTTTTTTTGTTTTATAACAGCAATTATGGCACTGCAATTGCAAAAAACAAAATAATGAAAAAGCACATTCTAACATTATCGCTATGCGCTCTGCTTTTCAGTTCTTGTGGAACAAGAATGAAAATTAGCGATGTAACCTACCAATCGGTGCGAAACAAAGACGAAGCATTTAATGTAACACAAGAAATTCCCGACAGTGCAAAAATTTATATCGATTACAGCATCTCCGAAGAGGGAATTTTAACAGTAAACATTAAAAACCTAACCGACGAGATAATGATTATCGACCAAACAAAATCGTTCGTTGTAAATTCCGATGGAACATCCACCCCCTACTACGACCCCACTGTTAAAACAAAAACAGTCACCGATCTATCTTCTAACCAAGTGGGCGGTTCCGTAAATCTTGGAGCCATAGGAGGGGCTTTGGGTGTCGGAGGCACTATTGGTCAGATACTTAACGGAATAAATGTAGGCGGTTCCAACACAAACGGACAATCAGTGGCAAACACCACATACTCTGTGGAGTTACCACAACTAAATATTGCACCAAAAGGACGTATTTCTTTAAAAAAAATCGGGATAAGCAATTTGGGATACATATTTACAGAAGCTGTTGCTGATGAAAATAAAAGCCGGGAAAATATCATAAAAACCAATTACACTCCAACAAACAGTTATTGCACATTCAGCGTATGTATATCCTATTCTATCGATGAAGGCAAGACTTATCAGAAAATAATCTCCGATTTTTACGCAAATTCCATAATTGACATCCCTGTAAAAAATAAAGGTAAAACAAATGAAGCTCTCCGCGAACTTATAAGAAATAAAAATAATTACAATAACGAACCTTATTGGCTTCTAAATTTTAAAGCAAACAAGGTTCCAACAATGAACAACTATTACAATTCTCTTCTATATAAATATAAATAACAACAAAAATGAAACTTTTAAGAACCATATTAGCAATAACGCTATCACTAAGCATAATATCCTGTGGCAAATACAGAAGTGTAATTGTACATGGCAAACCCGGAACAACCATACATTATGCGGACAAAACATACCTTGGCACAATAGGCAGTAACGGCACTACTAAAATAAAACTTGATAACGATGCTGCTTTTCAAGCATTTCTCTTATCAAAGGGTGCAAACAGTAATGAATACCTCCCTTTTGCCACCGAATACAAACGAAATAACAAAAAAGGTTGGCTTGTTGGTTCAATGATTATAACATTGCCCTTAGGTTACCTAGGTGGATATCTTATAGAAGTATTTTGCAGAAACAGTAATTACTATTTTTTCAAATACCTCAAACATCAAACGACAAACGAAGATTTAATTCCATAAACAAAATATAGAAAAAACGGATGGCTGTCAGAAAAAAGACAGCCATCCGTTTTTTCTATATAAGCTATTCCTGAATTATCACTTCACAAATACCTTCTCGCCACCAATCATATAAATACCGGCAGGGAGATAGAATGTGTGGCAACCATCGACATAAGCCTCGGTAACCTTGCGGCCCATAATGTCATACACTGCAACATTTTCGGGCAAAGCAACCGAAACCATAACACCACCGGGAACGCCCGACAGTTTCACGGGTTTCTCGGCCATTACATCGACAATACCAACCACGCCGAGGGTATTCTCCATACCCACCTTCTGGTACACGCGCACCCAGTCGAATAGTGTTTCGTAAGTGTGTGTGACATCGGCGTTGGCAGCCCACGAACCATTGCCCACGCTCTGGTTAAGGATTATGTGGAAATTGTCGTCGAAAGGCCACTGCCCCTTGTTAAGGGCATCCTGTGACGATGATTTATAATACTGTGCAACCTGTCGGCCATCGACATACCACACGAGCGAAGTTTCGTCCCACTCCAATGAGTATATGTGATAACGGTCTATGGCTGTGTACTCGTTGTAGCTCGATTGCGGGTTGCCTGTATTTCCCAGGTTGTATGTCCAGTTGCTATGCACTGTGTGCCAAGCACGTTCCTGCGAATCGATAGCTTCCCAGATATCAATCTCGCCATCGTTAGGCCAACCACCCGACTGGTCTTCGGGCATCATCCAGAAGGCAGGGAAGTTTCCGCTCCACGGATTGGTCTTTATGCGGCCCTCAATGCGGCCGTAAGTAAAGCCGAACTTGCCGCTGCTCCAAATACCTCCCGTAATCATAGGAACATTGTCGACCGATGTGTCGGGATTTGGAATTGCGCGTGCCACAAGCTTGCCATCCTCAATATAAATAACCTCCTCGCTGTCGCTCAGCCACCTGTTCCAGGTTGCACCGTAACGTATGCAACGGCTCCACCACTCGCTTGAAGGCTGTGTGCCGTCGGCAGCATTGAACTCGTCGCTGAACACAAGGTTCCACTCACTGTCATCATTCTTAATAAACTCGACAAATATCTCAACCTCACCGTCGACATACTCGGCCGGCAGTGTAATTACACCGTCGCTTACAGGGAGCACCTCTTCGCTCCACTGCTTGTTGCCATTTACATACTGCTCACCTTTTATATTATGGCCGTGACGCACGACAACCTCCTGCGCCTCGAAACCGGGAGCACCGGGCATCAAACAGAACTCTACCTGCGTAAACGGAGAAACCGACACGGGCAATGCGGTGTTGTTCACCCCGATTATACCGCCATTCAGGGTATTGAGGTCGAGCGGGCAATCGCCGTCTACTATATTTATGAGGAAATCCATAACGGCACCGCCATTGGTGACGATGTCGGCCGAACCGGCAGGCGATATATCATTGACATCGGCTTTCAAACGGGCACGATATACGCCGGTTGGCATATTTGCAGGAAGGGTATATAACGGCAATTCCTTGCCGGGAGCAGAAACGGCGTTGCCCTTGCTGTCCTTACAATTGTAGTATGTGAACGCTACCAACTCGCTCGAATAGGCAGAGAGGCCGTCGCTATTGAGGAGGGCTGCAAACTGCCCGTCGTTATTCCAGTCGATATACAGATAGTAATGCAACCCTTCGCGGTTATCATCCATTGAGAGTGCAAAAGATTTGGGCGAGAGCAATGTGAACGGAGTTTCGGTGTAGTTCTTATACACTTCATTTCCATCGATATTTACTGCATAATCGTCGAGCCCCACCGAAAGAGCAAGAACTCCGTTATAACCATTGGCAGCCGTTGCATTCTCATCGAAAGAGAGAGCATACCCCTCGCCTGCTACACCGGCCGGAACTTCGACAAATACGGCTTCAACTTCCACATCGCCATCGACACACTCGGCTGGAATCTCAATTATGCCGTTATCGCACAGATATGCAGGGATATAATACTCACGATACTGCTTTACACCGTATTTTTCGGCATCACCTGCAAGGTTATGGCCGTGGCGCACTCTCACGACATCAAGGATATAGCCCTCGCCTGCAACAGCCTTCAATTCAAGAGGATTGCCAAAAGGCACGGTGGCCGGCAATGCCGAGCCATCGGCGGCAAGAAGCGTACCATTTTCAACTATTGCCGAAAGGGCCCCATCGGCCGAGTGAACATTTATGCACACATCGCATATTGCACCACCGTTCTTTATTATTCCGTTACCATCCTCGGGCCTGCCCGCAGGGTCAATAGAGGCCCAATCGACCTTGTATCGCATCATATAATAGCCGTTGGCAAGGTCTGCCGGCAGAGTGAACGAAGGCGGATTAAGCACATTGGTATTGGAAACTACCGCGCCTGTGCTGTTGTACCCAACACCGCCGCCTAAAACCGGTTCGGCATAGGAGAAGGCCATAATGTCACTGCCCTGCGGTATCGAACCGTCACTGTTAAGTTCGGCATTAAAGATACCATCCTGTCCGCAATCGATATAAACAAAACCATTCATCCAGTTGCCGCTAAAACCAAATACGGGAGTAAGTGTCTCACCGGCTCTTGCAGTGAGCACTGCATTGTCTATACCGGTATAGATTTTGAGCGGTGTTGGAAGGTTGATAGTCTGGTTACCGTCGGCCGAACCGTTCAAAGAGATACTGTTCAAGCGACGCGACGAGTGGGTGTAACCAAGTTCCTTATCGAATACCACAGGGTAATACTCCACCTTTTCTGTACTCTTCGATATAAGTTGCATACAGTCGATATCGGCCATCCAACCATCGTTATAAAGACGTACCACATTGTTACCTTTGGCAAGTGTGACATTGACATCGACAGTGCCCACTGCGCTCCAATTTCCGGCATTCGTAGTTACCTCCACAGGGGTACCGTCGTTCACCGACACCAACATCTTACGGGCCTCACCCGACATAAAGGAGAAGCGAAGGGTATATTCACCGCCATCCTTGCTGTACACATTGCGCCACTGCAAGTCGTTCTCGGCACGACCACCGAGCCAGCCCACAGCAACCCCGCCCGAACAGGCAGACTTATCGACAGGCAGTGCGGTGCCATACACTTCGTGGTTCTTCAATTCCTGGTAACAGGAGATCCACGCTGTTTCGGCCTCGTAGAGAGTGCGTTCAAGACGCTCTTCGGCCACCAGCTTATATATGCGTGTACCGTGTGCTGGAACTGTTACCGAGAGCGATTCCTCGAATATGCCTCTATCCTTCTTTTCAAAGAGGTCGCGCACGCTCACTTCGCCGGCAAGGTCGACCTGCGAGAAATTTATGTTCATCGACAGTTCGGCATCGGTGGGGTTATAGAAAGCGATAACACGTTTTGTACCATTGAGTTCTTCAACATCCTTCACGAGCACATAACCGCCGTTCTCATGTTTCACCACATAGGCCTGCAAGCCAAGTGCATCCTGGTCCACAGCAATGAGTTCCTTGTTCTGCATAAGCGCAAGGGCATTGCCTTTGATGTCATTAAGGTCGCAACCAATGAGCAGGGGCGAGCTCATCATACACCACATACCGAAGTGTGTCTTGTCCTCTTCGTCGGTAAGGCCGCGCCCCACTTCGAGCATATCCATATCGTTGTAATGCCCATAGCTTGTATAGGCCGACAGATAAAGGCTCTGGTTTATAATGCTCTTTATGGACTCCCAGCCGAGGTAGATATCCTCGGTTGTGCGCCACGAATCGGCAATTCCGCAAGCCCAGGTACCGGGGAATGCCCAACGGCAAATATTCCAAGTGATATCTGTGCGACCGGTATTCTGTATAGCCTCGTATATCTCCTTATAACGTGTTTCAACATCAAGGTCGAGCCCCTCGGAGTTATTGGAAGGGTCGGCACCGCAATAGTCGACCTTTATAAAATCGAAATCGAGTTCATTGAAGTAAAGGTCCATATCCTGTGCATCGTGACCGTAGAGGCCCACACCTTCGCCGATAGTATCTTTGGGATTACCCCAATATGAGGCACACGTATTGCGACCGGCATCGGTATATATACCGGCTTTAAGTCCCTTGCCGTGAATGTAGTCGACCACCGTACGCAAGCCGCCGGGGAAGCGTGTTGGGTGTATTATAAGTTTCCCATTCTCGTCACGGCCACCGAAGAAGCCGTCGTCGATGTTTATGTGGTTATAACCGCAGTCCTTGAAGCCAAGTGCCACCATAGCATCGGCTTGCGCCTTGATAACCGAGTCATTGATTTGGAAACCGTACGTATTCCATGAACTCCAACCCATTAAAGGGGGATTAGCCGCAATTGCTGCTGTTGCAGCCGCAAGCATAAAGCAAAGTATAAATTTTCTCATAATTTATATAAATTACCTATTTGTACTATATTGCGTAAAAATATAAAAAATGGAATATAACAACAATAATTGCACGATTTATTATGCAAAAAAATGTGGATGCTCCTTGTTGGGGGAGCATCCACATTGTATACAGGAAGAGTTTTACTGCTTGAACCTCACATAGCGGCTCTCAACCGGCTCGCCCTCACTTGCTGAAAGGTCTTTAAGATAAAGGGTATCGGCATCAATCGCCATCTCGAACTGCTTTCTTACCGAAGTCAAGGCCGAATCGTTGTCGAATACGAAGCGGATGTTCAACAAAGAATCCTCACGCCACAGAGTCTTGCAGTAGAAAGTGTCGGCAACAAAGACAAAACCGTTGTTATCCTCGGTGAACATAATCTCGCGCTTCCCATCCATTGCAGGCTCTTGCTGCACCCACATTCCCCACAGGGGATTTACCACAACCTCTTTTTCGGTTTTTCCGTTACCGCCGCACGATGCCAGCAGCAACATTGCAGACATTGCTATAAACAGATTTTTCATAATCAACTGTGTCTTTCGGCCAATTCGCGTTCAACATCTTCGAGCGTGAAACCCATCTGCTCGTTGAGCACAAGCAGGTGGTATATGAGGTCGCACGCCTCATAGAGATAGCGTTCCTTGTTGCCGTCGATAGCCTCAATAACGGTTTCGACAGCCTCTTCGCCCACCTTCTGGGCTATTTTGTTTACACCCTTGTTGAAGAGCATTGTGGTGTATGAGCCTTCGGGCATAGCAGCGTGACGGCCCTGTATAACCTTTTCGAGCTTGCGAACAAAGCCCTCGTTTTCGGGAGTGTCGAAACAGCTTGTAGTACCACGGTGACAGGCGGGGCCGTAAGGCTTGCCCATTATGAGCAGGGTATCGTTGTCACAATCGGGGAACATCTTCACAACCTCAATGAAGTTGCCGCTTGTTTCTCCTTTTGTCCACAAGGCACCGCGTGAGCGGCTGTAAAAGGTTGCCTTGCCTGTTTCCACAGTTTTTTCAAAAGCCTCACGGTTCATATAGGCAACCATAAGCACTTTGAGTGTGGCATAATCCTGCACTACCACTGTGAGCAGGCCGTCGCTGTTTTTCGACAAATCAAAATCGGAAAATTTCATACTGTATTATGTTTTAAAATTCTATTTGAAGCTGTTTAAAATTCATTTCGCGATTATTTTAGCTCAAAACAAGCCGAAACATCACGCTATTCGGTCTTGATATATTTTATAGGAATTTCTTATAATCGGACCTTTATATTCTGCTTGCGAAGTTCTTTTTTCAGTTCCTCGACAGTTATCTCGCCGTAATGGAATATGCTTGCAGCAAGAGCCGCATCGGCCTTTCCGACCGACAGTACTTCGGCAATATCACCCACACTGCCGGCACCGCCCGATGCAATTATGGGAATGGAGAGTGTGTCGGCAAGCGCAGCAAACGTGTCACAGGGGTAGCCGTTGCGTGTGCCGTCGTGGTCCATAGATGTGAACAGGAGTTCACCGGCACCACGTTCCTGCCCTTCACGGGCCCAGGAGAAGAGTTCCTTTTCGGTAAGCCGGCGACCGCCGTGGGTGGTTATACGCCACACACCGTCTATCTGCTTTGCATCGACCGCAAGCACCACGAACTGACTGCCATATTTTGCTGCAATCTCGTCTATGAGCGCGGGGTTACGCACTGCCGCGCTGTTTATCGATATCTTGTCGGCACCGGCATCGAGCAGGCGGGCCGCATCGTCTATTGTGGAGATACCGCCACCGACTGTGAACGGTATGTTTATATTACGGGCTATGCGCTCCACAAGCGAGGTGAAGGTATTACGCCCCTCGTGTGTGGCACTTATGTCGAGATAAACAAGTTCGTCGGCACCCTGCTCGGCATACATACGGCCAAGCTCCACGGCATCGCCGACATCTTGCAGACCAACAAAATTTATGCCCTTTACAGTGCGCCCCTCCTTTACATCGAGGCAAGGAATTATGCGTTTTGCAACCATTGTTTCAAATCGTTTAAAGTTATGCGGCCCTCGTATATGGCCTTGCCTATTATTACGCTGTGTAGCCCAAGAGAGGCTGCCTTGTCAATGTCGGCCATAGAACTTATGCCGCCACTCAAAGTGGTATTCACCATAGGATATTTCTCTTTCAGTTCCACATAGAGCGGGAAATTGGGGCCTTGCAGCATTCCGTCTTTTGAGATATCGGTGCATATAAGCTGTTTGAGCCCAAAGGGAAGGAACTGTTCAATTATGCTGTCGATGGTGACTTCGGTCTCTTTGAGCCAGCCGTGTGTGGCAACGTTGCGCCCGCGCACATCGGCACCAAGAATTATGTGGTCGGCACCATACTCTTGCAACCACGAAGCAAAGAGTTCACTGTTGTCTACTGCCACACTGCCGCATATAACACGATTGGCACCCGCATCTATTGCCGAACGCAACGCATCGCAGCTCTTTATGCCACCGCCCCACTCTATGTCGAGCGAGGTTTCGTTTGCCAAGCGTTCCAGCACACGCAGATTGCAGGGCTCTTTGGCCTTCGCACCATCGAGGTCGACGACGTGCAGGCGTGCGACACCGCAGTCGGCATACATTTTTGCCATATCAACGGGATTCTGCCCATAAACTTTTCTGTCGGCATAATCGCCCTGTGTAAGGCGCACACAACAGCCATCTATCAAATCTATTGCAGGAATAAGCTCCATCATAATTCTATGAAATTTTTCAGAATCAACTCCCCTATGGCACCG
The DNA here is from genome assembly GCA_015060885.1 of Bacteroidales bacterium. Lineage (GTDB taxonomy): Bacteria > Bacteroidota > Bacteroidia > Bacteroidales > Bacteroidaceae > HGM04593. Next base: position 64,917 of record SUXO01000008.1, on the reverse strand, counting down.
CTCTTCTCCGGGTGGAACTGCGCACCATAGAAATTATCTTTGTTTATCGCCGCCGCAAATTCACGGCCATTGGACGATGTTGCAATGGTTCCCTCGCAGACATCGGGGGCAAAAGAGTGTACGAAATAGACAAACGCGCCCTCGTCGATACCCTTGAAAAGGGGCGATTCAAGATTCTTTATCTCGTTCCAACCCATATGAGGCACCTTTACCCCATCGGCAGGCGAAGGAACGAACTTGCGCACATCGGTATTGAAGATGCCAAGACACTCGGCATTCCCCTCTTCGCTCCTGCGGCACATAAGCTGCAAGCCTATGCATATGCCCAATACAGGCTGACGGAGTCCCTTTATAACGTCGCACAAGCCGCGCTCGTTCAGTTTCTGCATAGCCGATGAAGCCTCGCCCACACCGGGCAACAGCACCTTGTCGGCAGCCTTTATAATATCGTGGTTGTCGGTAATGCAATATTCGGCACCGATGCGGTCGAGCACATTGCACACCGAACGCAGATTACCGGTATCATAGTCAACAATAGCAATCATAGCACACCTTTACTGCTTGGTAGTTCATAACTGAATGGTTCTCTCTTTACCGCCATACGCAGGGCACGTGCGAACGCCTTGAAAATTCCCTCGGCAATGTGGTGGTTGTTCTCGCCTTTTGCCTGAATGTGCAGGTTGCAGTTCATTGCCGCCGCAAGTGCCTTGAAGAAGTGGCTGAACATTTCGGTGGGGACATCGCCCACATATTCGCGTGTAAACTGCACATCCCAGCAGAAATCGATGCGGCCGCCAAAGTCAACAAGCACCATAGCGCGACTCTCGTCCATCGGCAGCACAAAACCATAGCGGCCTATGCCACGTTTGCAGCCAAGAGCCTTGACAATGGCATTGCCAAGCACAATGGCAATATCCTCCATTGTGTGATGCTCGTCGACCTGCAAGTCGCCCACAGCCTTCACTTCGAGCGAAACGCCGGCGTGGTGCACAATCTGGTCGAGCATATGGTCGAGGAATTTCAGCCCTGTATCTATGCCCGACACACCCTTGCCGTCGAGGTCGATGGTAACGGTTATATCGGTCTCCTTTGTCTTGCGCACAATTGTGGCACGACGCTCCTCGCAACGCAAGAACTCGGCAATCTGTGCCCAGCTGTCGGTGGCAAGCACGCACACATCGGCATAGGGCAAGGAGAGCATCTCCTCGATACGGGCTTTGTCGGCGGTGTAAAGAATAGCCTTCGCGCCCAGATTTTTCGCAAGCTCTACATCGGTAAGGCGGTCGCCGATAACGAAACAGTTCGCAAGGTCGTACTCGCCCGACATATATTTCCCGAACATTCCTGTACCGGGCTTGCGTGTAGGCTTGTTGTCGCTCTTGTAGGTAACATCAATAAGCTGGTCGTCGAAGTTCACACCCTCGCCGGCAAGCACCTGCAACATCTTGTTGTGTACCATATCGAACTGTTCCTGTGGATAAGCGGCAGTTCCCAGGCCATCCTGGTTGCTTGCAATCACAAGCTCGAAATCCATTTCCGCTATGCGGCCGAGCGCACCTATTACACCCGGTTCAAATACGAGCTGTTCCAGAGTGTCAACCTGCTCGGTTACAGGCGGTTCCCATATAATTGTTCCGTCACGGTCTATAAAAAGAGCCTTTTTCATAATAATCATTTAAAGTTCCTGACCACCGCGAGCATTCTGTCGTTCTCGGCCGGTGTGCCAATAGTTATTCTCAAACATTCGCTGCACCCTTTCACCTTCGAACGGTCGCGCACAATAACCTGCTCGGCAATGAGAGCATCGTAGAGAGCACGCGCCGCACTCACCTGCACAAGCAGGAAATTGGCATCGGATGGGAACACCCTCTTCACGCAGGGGCAAGAGGCCAAAGCGGCCGCCACACGCTCGCGCTCGCTCTTCACAACATCAATTTCGGCCTGCACATCACGGGCAAGCAGTTCCTTTGCACACTCCATACCCGCCTTGTTTATGTTATAGGGGTATTTCACATTGGCAAAAATTGCCATAATCTCTTTGGAGGCAAAAGCAAGGCCCAGACGCAACCCGGCAAGGCCGTATGCCTTTGAAAGGGTTTGCAGCACCACGAGATTGGGGTACTCGCCAAGCAAGGTGGTGAGGCTGGGCTGCGAAGCAAAATCGATATATGCTTCATCGACCACCAGCACTCCTTTGAAGCCTTCAAGCAGACGTTTTATCTCCTCCACGGGGAATATGTTGCCCGAAGGGTTGTTTGGCGAACATACAAACATAAGTTTCGTATTACCGTCACAAGCCGCCAGAAGTTCGTCGACCGGCAGTGAGAACTCCTCGCCCAACTGCACTTCGCGCACCTCTACATCGTTGATGTCGGCCGACACGCGGTACATTCCATAGCTTGGAGCTATTGCAACCACATTGTCGATGCGGGGCTCGCAGAATATGCGGAAACAGAGGTCTATCGCCTCGTCGCTACCGTTTCCAATGAACATCTGCTCCACAGCCACACCCTTTTTGGGTGCTATAATGGATTTAAGTTCGGCCTGACGAGGGTCGGGGTAACGGTTATAGCCATTTTCAAAGGGATTCTCGTTGGCATCGAGGAATACTCCCAACGCTCCTTTATATTCGTCACGCGCCGTGGAATATGGCGCGAGAGCCTTTATATTCTTGCGCACAAGGCGCAGTACATCATTAATTTCCATAGTTGTCAGATATCTTTTCCCATACGCAAGAGGGCTGCTGCCGCGTGGGCATCGAGCCCCTCGGCCTGTGCCATAGACACAATGGTACCGCCCAGTGTTTCTATACCCTCTTTTGTGAGTTCCTGATAAGTAATCTTGCGCACGAAGCTGTCGAGATTCACACCGCTGCACGAGCGGGCCCAACCGCTTGTGGGCAATGTGTGATTGGTTCCCGAAGCATAATCGCCTGCACTCTCGGGCGAATAGTTGCCTATGAACACACTGCCGGCAGCAGTAATGGCAGCTGCAACTTCCCAGGGATTTTCCATTGAGATAATCAGGTGTTCGGGAGCATAAGTGTTCACAAATTCAACCTGCTCCTCTTTCGACGGCAGGATTATTGTGCGGCTGTTGCCCAATGCTTTTGCGGCAAGTTCCTTGCGTGGCAGTTTTTCGAGCTGTACGGCAAGTTCTGCATCAACGGCATCGGCAATGGCTGCACTGCCGCAAACGAGCAGTGCCTGCGAGTCCACTCCGTGCTCGGCCTGTGAAAGGAGGTCGCTTGCCACAAAAGCGGCATTTGCAGTTTCGTCGGCCATAACCAGCACTTCCGAAGGACCGGCCGGCATATCTATTGAAACGCGGTTGGTAACACGCTCCTTTGCCTTTGTCACATAACGGTTGCCGGGGCCGAATATCTTGTCCACAGCGGGAATACTCTCGGTACCGTAGGCCATAGCAGCCACAGCCTGTGCGCCACCCACCTTGAAGATGCGGTCAACGCCACACACCATTGCTGCCGACAGCACCGCCGGAGCAACCTTGCCTTGCTTGTTCACGGGCGTGCAAAGGACAATCTCCTTGCACCCGGCCACCTTTGCCGGGATGGCAAGCATAAGCACCGTGGAGAAGAGAGGAGCCGTTCCGCCGGGAACATAAAGCCCCACCTTTTGAATGGGAACAGCACGTTGCACACACTTTACACCGGGCGATGTCACCACCTCAATATCGTTGAAACGCTGTGCCATGTGAAAGCGTGTGATGTTACGCGCCGCGGCAGCTATCGCATCTTTAAGTTCCTGCGACACCTGCGCGAATGCTTCGCGCTTCTCCTCGTCGCTCACCTCTATGCAGGCAAGCTCCACGCCGTCGATTTCCTGTGCAAGCTCGCGCACAGCCTTGTCGCCGTCACGCTTCACACGCTCAATAATGGCATCTACACGACCGGCAATAACAGCATCGTCGGCCACCATGCGCTCGCACAGTTTTGCCCACTCCTCTTTTGCCGGGTTTATATATCTTGCAATCATAGTTCCTTACAATACAATTTTTTCGAGAGCCAGCACCAGAATATCCTCGGCGCCGATGGCTTTGAGTTTCTCAATAACGTTCCACAACTGTTTCTCGTCGACAACAGTCTGCAAAGAGCACCACCCTTTCTGTGCAAGGGGGATAACGGTCGGGCTGCGCATTGCAGGGAGCAGGGCAACAGCCTCTTCGAGCGCGCTTTCGGGAATGTTGAGCAGAAGATATTTCTTGCCTGCACCTTTGAGCACCGACTCGAAACGCGACATCAGCTGGCGGGCAATGGCCATCTTCTCTTCCGAAAGACCGGGAGTGCCGATGAGCACCGCCTCGGACTGCAACACCTGCTCAACCTCAACAAGGCCGTTGGTGATGAGTGTACCGCCCGATGACACAATGTCGAAGATAGCATCGGCAAGGCCTGCTGCGGGAGCAATCTCCACCGAACCGGTTATTGTGTGTATTTCGGCCTTGATGCCATTCTCCTCAAAGAATTTCGTCAGTACATTGGGGTACGATGTGGCAATGCGCTTGCCATTGAAGTAGCTCAACCCCTCATATTTGTCTGCTTTGGGAATTGCAAGCGAAATGCGGCAACCGCCAAAGCCGAGTTTCTGCAAAACATCCACGTCGTAACCACGCTCGGCAACCTCGTTGTAACCCACGAAGCCCAGGTCGGCCGCACCCATTGAAACGGTTTGCGGAATATCGTCGTCGCGAAGGAAGAGCACCTCCACGGGAAAGTCGGAGGCACGCATAAGGAATTTCCTCTTCTCCTCCTTGATTGTCACACCTGCATCACGCAGCAATTGCATACTCTGCTCATTCAAGCGACCTTTGGTCTGTACAGCTATTCTTAACATATCATCATTATTTTTTTACATTCAAAAAACAAAAAGAGCCCACCATCTTGCAGGTAAGCTCATTATCCTTGTTACACCGAAGTTACACACACAGCAGCGCTTACCCTGCTCTTTTTTGAGATAGGATGCGGTGATGATGGTGGTATGCTTTCTGTGTAAACATTGCTTATCTCTTTATAAATTCAAGGCCGGGCAACCCGCTAGCTCACAATTTGCAAGCATTTTGCCTTACCAACTGCGAAGATAGTAAAAAATATTGTATATAATCAACCATTGCATACAAAAATTTCACCATTTTATAAAAAAAGATATTTATGCCGGTAAAGTTCTAAAAGCGAGTGGATAAACAATGAATTTTAACGACAAAAAACAGCCCGCGGGCTGTTTTTTGTCGTTTTATTTCCTCTGCACTATCTGACCACCGTCTGGCACATTGTCGGTAACCCAGATGTTACCGCCGATTACGGCTCCCTTGCCCACTGTTATGCGGCCGAGGATGGTGGCATTGGCATACACAATTACATTGTCTTTGAGAATGGGGTGACGGGGAATTCCCTTTATGGGATTGCCCTTTTCGTCGAGCGGGAAGCTCTTTGCACCAAGCGTAACACCCTGATAGAGTTTCACATTGTTACCTATGATACAGGTTTCTCCAATTACTATACCCGTGCCGTGGTCGATTGTAAAATACTCCCCTATGCAAGCACCCGGATGGATGTCTATACCGGTTTCGCTATGTGCAATCTCCGATATTATGCGCGGGATAAGAGGCACGCCGAGTTCAAGCAGGCGATGAGCCATACGGTAGTTGCTCACAGCCTTTACACCGGGATAACAGCATATAACCTCGCCGAAGCCGGTGGCAGCAGGGTCGCCGTTGTATGTAGCCTCAACATCCTTTGCCAGCTTGTTGCGCAGTTCGGGCAGATAGGCGATAAAGTCGAGCGTTGCCTGCTGTGCAGCGGCGGCAACCTCTTCGGCCTTCATATCTTCGTTGCCGTAGCAGAGCCCTGCATACACCTGTTCGTAGAGCAATTTGTAGAGCCTGTCCACATTCATTCCTGTTTTATATGAAAGTGTATGAGCCTCCTGTACCGAGTCGCCGAAGTAACCGGGGAACATTATTGCACGCACAAGGTTAACTACCTCGTTTATCACACGCCACGAAGGCATTGGCTCGCCGTCGCGGCGATGGTTGAACATATCTTTCGCATCCTCGTTGCCGACAAGTTCCTTTATGGTTTCGGAAAAGACCGATGCAATCTTCTTGTTATTCATATAGTTCTTAATTATTTCCTTATTCTTGTTAATTATGCAAATTTCACGCAATGCACAAATATCCAAACGGTGGCTTTGTCATTCCTACACGCAGCAAATAACCTCTCTGTCTGTTTTTTGGGGATTTTTACCACACTGCACTTTATCAGAATTTCAAGCCTTATTCATTCCTTAAAAAGGTCGGTCGAGAGGTAACGCTCGCCACAGTCGGGCAGGAGCACAACCACGTTCTTGCCTGCACAAGCGGGACGACGCAAAATTTCGGAAGCAGCCCACAAGGCTGCACCCGAAGAGTAACCCACCAGCAGCCCCTCGGTCGCCACCAGCTTGCGCGACGTGGCAATGGCATCCTCGTTCTTTACCGGGATAACCTCATCGACAACAGCGGCATCGTATATTGCCGGCACGAAACCGGCACCTATTCCCTGCAACTTGTGGGCACCCTTTTCCCCACCCGACAGCACGGGCGAAGAGGCGGGCTCCACAGCCACCACCTTGATGTCGGGGTTCAGCTCTTTGAGCCTGCGCCCTGTACCGCTTATTGTACCGCCTGTTCCCACACCTGCCACAAAAATATCGACACACCCGTCGGTGTCGCGCCATATCTCTTCGGCTGTGGATATGTGAGCCGCTGGGTTGGCCTCATTCTCGAACTGTTGCAGAATGATGCTGCCGGGAATTTCGGCTGCAAGTTCATTGGCTCTCCTTATGGCACCTGCCATAGCCTCGGCTCCCGGAGTGAGCACAAGACGGGCACCATAGGCACTCAACAGGTTCATACGCTCGGCACTCATCGTGTCGGGCATTGTAAGTATGAGCTTATATCCTTTTATTGCCGACACAAGAGCAAGCCCCACGCCGGTATTTCCGCTTGTGGGTTCTATTATAGTGGCACCCTCGCGCAGAAGGCCGCGGGCCTCGGCGTTGTTTATCATCGAGAGGGCCGTGCGGTCTTTTACACTGCCCGCAGGGTTGAAATACTCCATTTTCACGATTGGGACCGTTCCCAACCCTTCGGCTGCGGCATAACGCGACACACGCATAAGCGGCGTGTTTCCAATGAGCGAAGTGAGGTTATCGGCAATCTTCATATCTTCAAGGTATCTGTTTCAGTTCGTTATATAGCCGTTGCACGGGCAAGCCCATCACGTTGAAATAGGAGCCGTCGATACCCGAAATCCCTATGTATCCTATCCACTCCTGCACTCCGTAAGAGCCGGCCTTGTCCATTGGCCTGTATTTCTCTATATAATAATCTATCTCCTCGGTTGTGAGCTGTGCAAATGTCACTTGCGAACAGGCGACGAAACTGCGCATCACATCCTTTGTTATTATTGTAACGCCTGTGAAGACCGAATGGCTCTTGCCCGACATAAATTCGAGCATACGACGTGCATCGGCTGCATCGGCAGGCTTGCCAAGCGGCTTGCCGTCGAGCCACACTATTGTGTCGGCTGTAATCACAAGTTCATCTGCCGCCATTTGTGAGCGATAGGCCTCGGCTTTTTTCTTCGAAATATAAAGGGGTATATCGCCACCTTGCAACGACGAGGGGAAGGACTCGTCGACACCGGGCAACGGGCGCACCTCAAAGGGTATATCAAGCCCTGCCAACAACTCCCTGCGGCGGGGCGATGCCGATGCGAGTATAATTTTGTATTTGTTTAAATTGTCCAACATAAGCATTACCATCCAAAAGCGTTAGCCTCATCCATCCACTTTCCTTGTGCGCGCATAACTTGTTCTATGACATCGCGCCCACACCCTTCTCCACCACGGATGGGCGAAATGTAGCGCGATATGCCCTTTATCTCCATTGCCGCATCGGCAGGACAGCAGGGAAGGCCGCACATCTGCATCACCTCATAGTCAGGGATATCGTCGCCCATATACATTATCTCTTCGGGTTTCAGGTCGTACATAAGCATAAGTTCCTCGAAACAATCGCGTTTTACCGATGCGCCAACATAGACATCGGTAATGCCGAGACCGTTATACCGCACCTTCACGGCTTCGGTGCGTGCACCTGTTATTATGGCAACACGGAAACCAGCCTTCACGGCAAGCTGCAAGGCATATCCATCCTTTATATTAACGGTGCGCATGGGCTCGCCACTGGGATACATCGATATTGTTTCGCGGCTCAACACTCCATCGACATCAAAGACAAGAGCCTTTATTTTAGTCAAATCGTAGTTTATCATAGTCATTTATCTTTTCTTTTCGAGGTTATATAATCGCTCATAAGGGCATATATTTCCTTTAAACGGCCATCGAGCATTTCCATATGGGCATTCATTATGGTATCGTCGCCACGGCTCGCCGGGCCTGTCTGTGCATCGAAGGGGTGTATGTGATGCACCTTCTCGGCTGTCTCTTCGAGCAAAGGCAACATTGCCTCAAACGGGAGCCCTTTTGCTTCGAGCAGTTCGGCCGCCATTGAATAGGCCGCATTTGTGAAATTACAGGCAAAGACTGCTGCAATATGCAGGAACTTGCGTTGCTCGCTGCAAGCCCTTACCGACCTGCTGCCAATCCCGGCCGCTATCTGTTCAAGGCGTGACACAACGCTCTCGCTGCTGCCCTCCACAAAAGTGGTTATGCGGGAGAAGTCGGCTATGCGTTGCTTACTGAATGTCTGCATTGGGTAAAAAACTCCATACTCCCCGGCACCTGCCTTGCGCAGCACATCGGCATCGACACTGCCGGCAGTATGCGCAACCAAAGCCTTTGGGTAGTGCTCCACGACTTCCCGCGCAACGCTCTCCAAAGCATTGTCGGCAACCGATATTATAACAACATCGGCAGGAGGCAGTTCACCGAAACAGCACGACGAGGGAGAGCCCGTCTTCTTGCCAAGTTCCATTGCAGCCTCCCGTGAACGGCTCCACACTGCAACAGGAGGCATTCCCGCCACCGCAAGAGCCACACCAAGCGATGTCGCAAGGTTGCCGGCACCCACAAGCAATATGCCTTTATTTGCCGCCAAACTTACCTACGTGAATTTTTTCCCACTGCAATCTCTCTTCGTCGAAAGGTTTCGACTCGCGTGCCTTGTGCCCCACGGCTATTACCGACAGAACGGCATAGTGCTGCGGAATATCCAGAATTTTTCTCACATTATCCTCGGCAGGAACACCCTCGGCATCGACACGGCAACGCATCTGCACCCAGCACGAACCCAAGCCAAGTTCCTGTGCCGCAAGCTGAATTATAATGGATGCTATGGAGCAGTCCTCCACCCACACATCGGTCTTTGTGGTATCGCCAATGACAGCTATGGCCATAGCAGCGCCTTCAATAAGGGCCGCACCCTGCGCTTTGGCCTGCGAAAGGGCTTTCAGCACCTCCTTATCCTCGACAAGGACAAACTCCCAGGGGTTGAAACGGTGGCCCGACGGCGACATCAAGGCTGCTTTCATAAGGCTGCATACATCCTCCTTGTCGACCGGTTCGCCGGTGAAGAGCCTGCAACTGCGTCTATTCTTCAATAAATCGAAATAATCACTCATATCAATACATTTATCGCATTATAGCATAAATCATGCGAAGATATAACAATATCATTAAAACTCAAAAAATTAAAGAACCAAAAAGTGGAACGAAATAATTGCATAATGGAAAACTATCCACTCCCCGTCAATGTTCTATTTTACAAAAGTGTTGATTATGAGCGATAGATTAGACGAGAAGGCTCTCGAATATCACGAGAGTGGGAAACCCGGCAAGACAGAAGTAATCCCTACCAAGCCATTCAACAGCCCCGAAGCGTTGTCACTGGCCTACTCACCCGGAGTTGCTGCACCCGCGGCTGCAATAAGCAAGGACCGCTGGCAAGCCTACCGATACACCAACAAAGGCAACCTCGTGGCAATAGTATCGAACGGCAGCGCCCTGCTTGGAATGGGCAACGCAGGAGCATTGAGCGCAAAGCCTGTGATGGAGGGCAAATCAATGCTTTTCAAGATATATTCCGACATAGATGCTTTTGACATTGAGCTTGCCGAGGAGGACCCCGACAAATTCATATCAACCGTGCAAGGGATTGCACCTACCTTCGGAGCCATAAGCCTCGAAGACATAAAGGCACCCGAATGTTTCTACATTGAGGAGCGTCTGCGCAAACTGCTCGATATACCTGTGATGCACGATGACCAGCACGGTACGGCTGTTATAATTGCAGCGGCACTCACCAATGCCGCCGAAGTTGCAGGCAAGGAACTGAAAAGCCTTGAAATTGTGATAAACGGAGCCGGCGCGGCCGCCATAGCCACCGCCAGGATGCTCACATCCATCGGCATAAAACGCGAGAACATAACAATGGTCGACAGCAAAGGAGTGATAAACATAGCGCGCAACGGACTATCGCCCCAGAAAGAACTCTTTGCCATTAAAGATACAGGCATAAATACCCTTGCACAGGCCGTCGACGGAAAGGATGCCTTCATCGGATTGTCAGTCGGAAATCTTTTCACAAAGGATATGGCACTCTCGATGAGCAGAAATCCCATAATTTTTGCTCTTGCCAACCCCACACCCGAAATTGACTACAACCTTGCAAAAGAGGTACGCCCCGATGCCATTGTGGCAACCGGCCGCACCGACACACCCAACCAGATAAACAACGCCATAGCCTTCCCCTACCTGTTCCGTGGAGCACTCGACACCCTTGCAACCGATATAAACACAGCTATGCAGCAAGCCGCCGTAAAGGCCATTGCATCGCTTGCCCACGAACCTGTACCCGATGAGATAAAAAAGAGCTACGGCACCGACCTCAACTTCGGTCCCCAATACATAGTGCCCAAGATAGGCGATTGCCGCCTGCTGTTCTCTGTGGCAAAAGCAGTGGCGACAGCTGCAATGGAGAGCGGCATCGCACGACGCAAAATAGCATCGTGGAGCGAATACGAAGAGGCACTTCTGTGCCGTGTGGAACAGGAAACCCATTTCCGCCACCACCAGCACAGCAACAGCAAGAAACAACTGCATAAGAAATACAATACCGGAATGAACAAACTGAACCCGTTATGAAAAATCCCAAGCCCACCCCCGCCGAAGTGGAGAAGACCATTGAAAAATTCCTGGAAGGACTCCACGCCCAAACCCTCGACAACTATTCCCGTATAAATAAAAACGGACTATGTGCCTTTGCAGCCCTTTCCGTAGACGAAGGAAGAGATGATGAGATGTACGAGGACTACAACACCGACGACCCCTCTCCTGTCGATGAGGAGCCTGTGCACGAAAGCGATGAGGAGCTGTATCTTCTCTATCGCCACACTGTTCACCGGTGGCTCAACTGAACGGGAAGAGGAAGTTATAATATTACCGTTTTTAATGCTGCGCACAAGAATAAATTTACGAAAAAGGAATGCAAAAAACATTTCATTTACTAACTTTGCGGACACTATTCAAAAACATAAAACAAAAAAAAGCATATGACACAAAGTTGGTTCGAAGTAAAAGTATCCTATGAGCGTGCAGGCGAAAAAGGCCTTAACACCAAAGTAAACGAAGTATATCTTGTACAAGGGTTCAGTTTCACCGAAGTGGAGAAACGTATCACCCTTGAACTGCAACCATCGGTAACCGGCGAATTCACCATAAACGAAATGAAACGTACAAAGTATGGCGAACTCGTGGACAGCCCCAGTGAAACAGCCGACAAGTGGTTCAAATGCAAGATTGTGCTTGTAACCATTGACGAAGTGAGCGCAAAGGAGAAAAAGACATCGGTTGTCATACTTGTAAAGGCCGAGGACTGCGCAGGTGCAGTAGCAGGGCTCAACAAGCATATGGAGGACTCGGTGATGGCTTACGACCTGGCATCGGTAAACGAAAGTTCAATCGTGGACATTTTCCACTATGAAGCAATACTCTGAAACAGGAGAACGGATTAAGAGGATACGTGCCACGCTCCCGCAAGGAGTGACGCTCATCGCCGTGTCGAAATACCACCCCGTGGAGGCTGTCGAAGCAGCCTATGCCGCGGGGCAACGGCATTTTGGCGAGAGCAAGGCACAAGACCTTGTAACAAAACACCAGTCACTGCCCGATGATATATGCTGGCACTTCATCGGGCACCTGCAAAGCAACAAAATAAAATACATCGCACCCTTCATACACCTTATACACAGTATCGACAGCCTGCGTCTGCTGCGCGAGGTCGACAAGCAGGGTGCAAAGGTGGGGCGCAAAATTCCCTGCCTGTTACAGATTCATATAGCACAGGAGGATACCAAGTTCGGGTTCACCCCCGATGAGTGCCTCGCTATGCTCGACGAGGGAGAGTGGCGTTCGTTGCAGAATGTGGAGATTCGCGGCCTTATGTGCATGGCAAGCAACACCGACAATAAAGAACAGATAAATGCCGAATTTGCCGCAGTCAAAACACTGTTCGATACCATAAAGGAGCGTTTTTTTGCCAACGAAGAGAGGTTCGGCATACTATCGGCAGGAATGAGCGACGACTACCCCATTGCCATAAAACACGGCAGCAACCACGTGCGTGTGGGTTCGGCCATCTTCTGCGAATAGATTCCAAGAAAATAGTTTACCGGCTCTTCTTCCACTCCCTGTAACAGAAATAGAGAGTATAAAGGAATGGAAGGAGATAGATGACATCGGCTGCAACAGCGGCACCCTGCGGTGTCACATCGAGAAGGTCGAGAACACCGGCATAGCCGGCACAAGGAACTATGCCGGTAGCAGGCAACACCGCTACAAAGGCCGGGGCAAAAAGCGAAAAGGCATCACCCACGGAGCAGGCCACATCGACCACGCTGCGATAGTTGCCATACATAAAGCCATAGACCGACGTTACAAAAAGAAGGCCCGCAAAAGCCAATATAACCCTCCCCTGCATTAGAGGAGATGTCAAAACGTTGCCTGTAACGCCAAGCAACAGATTCCAGGGCGATACTGTACACAGGAAGAGCAACAGCGTATAGAGCAACAACGCCACAAGGGCCGAAACCCAGGCACGCCTCTCGACAAACGAAAGGGAGCCTCCACACAAAACCGCACGGGCACTCCGTGCCATACCCGAACCCCAAAGCAACCCTATCGATGTTACGAAAAGCATAATTGCAGCCCAGGGAGCATTGTCAATTGTGTCCGATGCACTACGTACCGCCCAACGCAATCCCTCGGCACTTACAAGCGGAGCCACTTCGGCACCACCGCCTCGCAACAAGTTGGCGACACCCATCACCCACGACAGCAGCCACACACAAAGCAGTATTGCAGCATAAAAAACTGCCGGATAGTATAAAAGACGGCGATTATTCATCGGCTTCAAGATTTTCAACATCGATAATGGAGAACTCTATGGCACGCACCACAAGGCGGGTAACATTCACGCCACGTTGTTCGTCATCGGGGAAGAGGCGGGTAACCAGGTCGGCCTGGCGTTTTTCGAGCGACTTAACACCGAACGGCATTGTTTTGAGCCCGGCAATCATATCCTTTGTATAGCCCAATGCAAGGTGCCGCAGAAAACATTCGTCATAGCGGTCAATCTCATACTTTATAAGCGACTTTTTACGGGCAGCCTCGTGCATGACACTCTCACGGAAGCGTTGTACAATCTTCTCCGTTATGGGCGTGTTGAATACCGGCTTTTTCCCAGCCATAACAGCCATAATTTCGTGCCTTGTGAGCAACTCGCCTGTTTTCAGGGCAATGCCGTCGGCACCGGCATCGAGTACATCGACCCAAAGTTTCTCGTTCAGCAATTCGCCCGTGAACACCAATACACGCACAGCCGGGTAACAGCGTTTCACCTTCTCACAGATGGAAACACCAACCGTGGTGGAACCGCCCAATCCCAGATCGAGCAACAGCAATTGCGGTTGCTGCTTCTCCAAAAGAGGATATAGTTCATCCTCGCACATTGCGACGCCTATTATATCGGCCTCGGGAATTTCGGTGCGGAAAATCTCCTCGGTTCCTTTCAATTCCAGCTTGGCATCCTCTACTATTATAACACTGAATTTATCAATCATAACATATTCCGTTTAGGCAAAGTAAACAAAAACACTACTCCCTCCTCACTGTGGCGCGCCTCTATGCGGCCACCTCGCTGCAAGAGGCTGTCCTCGTGCAAACGCATAATCTCTTTGGCTACAAGATACTCCATACCCACAAGCCCGGTGGGTGCAATATTGTTCTTTGACGGCACAAATACCAAAGCAAGTTCATCTTTCGACAGTGACTGCCGCTTGTCGAGCAGCTCCACGCGCACCACATCACCGCCGTCAACGGCACGCAAAACCAACTCGCCGCCGAGAGGCAATGCAAAAGCAGCCTCCAAAAGCGATTCCAGCAGAAAGGTGAGCATTACCTCGTCGCAATAGACCTCCAACGTGGTGGGCTCGACACTCAACGTTACCGGCAGGGATTTTTTCGCAGCCTTACGCGCCACAAAGCGCTGTAATGCCCCAAACTCCTTTTCAAGCGGGATTTGCACGCAGCGCAAAGTAACCTCGTCGAGTTGCTTTGCTGCGCAGTTGCTCAGTATGCCGAACACAGACATATAGTAGTCCATAAGCTCACGCATTGCCGAAATGTTTTCCTTGCACATATCAGCATTGCCAATTCCTTTGAGGGCCTGTTCCACCAATGCCTTTATGCGACTCGGATAATAGAGCGTTTCGTGCTTTATTACCGAAAGACAGTTGTCGAGAACCATATTCTGTACGTGCAGACGATGCTCTTCGTATTTCACGCGCCCGGCCTCCTCTTCCACCATAGCCAGGTCCTTGTAACGCCGTGCCATACGCACCATTGAGTGATAAGCCACCGATGCTGTGTAGCGCGCAACAAGTTCAATGTTTAGTACCTCATTGTCGCTTAACGGACGGCCCGATACAAGTTCCACAACGCCAACTGTATGCTTCTCGCCTGCAACTGTCACAAGCAACGGAAGCGTAAGTGACAACCTGCCCGGCGCGACATAAGGCTCTGCACTTTCAAACACATCGCGCATATACATATTTTCAACAGCCCTGTCGCTCCTGTGAGGGTGAGATACCACTATCTGCTTGCCGGTTTCATCGTTCAACATAATGGAAACGCGCTCAATACACATAGCCTCACCAAGTGCAGCAAGTATCTCTTTTGCTATCGACTCGCCAAGCACTTTACCCGAAACGGCACCCTCGCCACCGGTGACATTGAGCAGATTCCTGTTGACATCGAGTACCATACGGCTGTTCATACGCCCAATGACCGCGTGGCGGACATAGTGCATCAGGAAGGTTGCCAGCATAAGCACCATCAGAAGAACCAACAAGGCTATTGCAACCTGTCTGTAATTGGCAAGCTGCTGCATATTGGAGTAATGTTCATTGAGCCCGCGGTCCTCGTGCACAAGACGATACAGCGATGCATATATTCCGTTATTGAAACGATAATCGTTCCAACGCTGTGTGGCAAGAGCCGCCACTGCGAGTTCATTACGTATATCAAGAATATTGAAATATATATCCTCTTTCAACGATAGCGGGAAGAGTTCCTCGCGCCACCATTTCAGTTCGGTTGCGGCACCGCTCGCAAGCGAAAGAGTATCGTTGCCGCCTATTGTTGCTCTGTAATAGTTATTCAAGGCATCGATTGCCGCAGCGGCATAACGGCCGGCAGCATCGTAATTCGCGTCAACATTGGCATAGAAGAGCGAATCGGCATAAATTCCGGCAGTTTCGAGATAGTTCTTGTTGCCGTAGGATGCAAGCGGGAAACAGATTGCAAGCAAAAGCACCACGGTGCGCACCACCCCCTTCGGCAAGCGGAACGAGAAACGGCTGCCCTCGCCCTTGCGTCCCGAAATATCCATACGGCAAACCGAGAATATCTCATCGGCCTTGCGATATTTCTCTATGATTCCTTTGCAGTTCATAAGGCCGAAGCCACCGCCCTTGTTCTTGCTCAACGGCTCTTTTGCATCGCCTATGAGGGAGGCATCATAGACCTTTGCACTCATAATGCGGTCGATGTCGCTTTGCGACAGACCTATACCGTTATCGGCTACCGACAACTCCACAAAGCCATCACCCTCCTGCGCATCAACCACAATAGAGCCGCCGGCAGGGGTAAACTTCCCTGCATTGTCGACCAGAGTATTTACCATAAAGAGGGTGAGGGCACGGTCGGCACGCACAACGGCATTGCTCTTTTTCACATCGAGTGAAATGCCACGGGCATCGTAATAAGGAATGCTCTTTTCTATAATATCGAATATTTCACTTACTGGGAAGTTCTCCACTTGCAGGCAAACTTCGCCGCGGCGCAGCTTTATCCAGCGTTCAAGAATTGTGTTGTAATCATTGAGCTTGTCGGCAAGTTCACCCACATACTGCAAACGGCGTTCTATGGTGCCACGCTGCTCTTCACTCGCAAGATGACGCAGTTCGTTGAGCATTCTGTCCATATATGGGCGCATACCGTTGACCACCGATAGCGAAACACGCTTCAACAGGTTCTCGCGCTTGTGGTCGGCAAGGTAGAGTTCGTGCGAAAGGCGTTGTTCCTCCAAGCGTGACTGCTCATCTATTATATCGGCTATACGGAGCCCCTCCTCCACCGCTACCGACACATAAGGCAGCGACATCTCCAAAACGGCTTGTTGCTCCACATTGAGAGCCTTTTCGGCAGCCACAAATAGCGTGTACGAATGTGTGTCGGCAACAGCCGGCAATGCAAACCCGTAAACAAATGGATATTCGTCACAGGGGGTAAACTTACCGGTAAGCGAGAAGCGCATATTCCCGGAAAAGCCGGCAAAGCCGTCGGCAAGTATCTCACATACGGCATTGCATACATCGCTTTCGCTTGCCAGCTCGCGCGGCAAGGCCGACATAAGGCGGTGCGACAGATTGAGCAGCCGTTTGAGGTTCGATGTGTAGACCGCGTTGCGCAACCGCCAACGGCGGTTCATCAGAAAGAGCAGCAGGGCAACAACGAACAGGGCAACAACCACTGCGATAGTCCACCAATAGAGCCTCGTTGCGGTGTCGGTCGCTGCCTGCACGCGGCTCTCCATCTGCTTGTTCATTCGAGTGGTACGCAAAAGGTCGAGATAAGCCTCGCGGTTTATATCGGAAAGTTCTTTTTCGCCCAAGCCGGCATAGGCACAGCTCGCCTCACGCCTTATACTCAAAAGAGATTCGGGAATATTTATTACGGCACCGTCCTGCGTAAAGGCATCTTCGTCGGTATCGTCGGAATATACGACTTCGGCAAGCGACAATGTATCGCTCGCCACAGAATGGCGGCGATAATAGCTGTTGACTACGGCCACAGCCTCTTCAAGCACTGCAAGCGCAGCGTTGTATCGCCCCTGCTGCGTGTTGCACGAAGCCTCAACCGCCATAGCTTCAATTCTCATATAGTCATCGCCATAACGGGCAAAATCGTCAGCGGCATCAACAGCCATTGACAAAGCAAGCTCGCCATAAGGAACCTTATCCACATTAAGCCTTGCTATTGCGGCCGGCACACTGTCGCGAAGGCTTTGTTGCAGAGCCTCGCCTCGCAAACTTATTGCAAGCAGCAACCTGTAATTACCGGCAAGCCACAAAAGCCCTCTGTTCTGCGCAAAACCAACACCACGGGCATAGGTATCGGTTCTCTTCATTACATCGGGTTCATAACCGGCAAGAATCATACGGGCATACACGCGTAAAGCAACATCGTCGCACTTATCGAGTTCCCGCGCAAGATACTCGCGGACAGCCTGGGCCTCGTCGAGCAGACCTATGCTCGAAAAATGACAGAGCGATACAACGCCGAACTCGACCTTTGCCCGCACAAAACGCACCCTGTCGGCCGACGGCAACAACGCCTCCTCCTCACCGATACGTCGCATACGTTTCAAGGCACCTGCACGATAATCGAAGAAACTCCTGTTGGCCGACACGCGATAACATATTGTCATAAGCCCTACATCGGCTACCAAACGTTCAATTTCACACATAGTGGTGTTGCGCACCTGCGTATAAAGTTCCCGTGCTGTGCGGTAATCCATACGCATCATTTCCGCATATGCCATAGAATTCCTTGCCACTGCGTTGTATTCGGCCGATATGTTCATCGACAACAACTCTTCGGCTGTGGTGTACAGCTGCTCCACATTCCTGTAACGGCAGTCGGCAAGCCGGGTGCATAGAGAGTCGGCAGCAGCATTGTGCTCAACCCCCGATGAACCGCCACACGCCACAACCGAAAGGAGCGACAGCGACAATAATATTCGGCAAAGGAAATTACGCATATCAAAGGCGAAGATAAGAATTATTATTGAATGTCACGCACAACACTCCGAAAAACCGGACCGACAAAACAAAAAATCCCAAACTGTATCGTTTGGGATTTTTTGTGTGACATATTAATGTTAAAGTTCTATTTTACCTATAATCTTCGCATTGAGGTCAGTAACCCATATAATATTGTCGGCCGAGACAGATATATACATCTTGCTGCCATAGACAATGATGTCATTGGCTACATCACCTATGCCAACACCGCCGTTGACAGCCTTGAAACAGTTGTTTGTAACCGCGCCATCGGCAACATTGTACATTGTGAGCGAGGCATTATTTGTATTTTCCAATCCCTCGTTCAGCACATATACCCTGTTCTTTAAGTTCACAGCCTTGCGCGGCCCCATTCCCGCACCGAACTTTGCAGCCAATGTACCTGCCTCGGTAAAAAGATAGACATCGCCGGTATTCACATAATCAGATGTGGAGATACACAGATATTTGCCGTCAGTAAATACCTTATAGGGGTTGGGAATGGTTGTGCCGTCGGTTATCCAGCCCGATGATGCCGCCCCCGTAACAGTATTATATTTTTTATATGTTATTGTATTGTTCCAATTTTCATCGTACTCTGAGAGAAGGCCATAGAGCGAACCGTTCAGATAACACATCTCGCTCATATTGGCAACAGATGAGATATCGGCAACATCGTATGTCGATGGGTCTATTTTCTGCAACGTATTGGGTACGTCCTGGTAATTGCCCCACGAAACAAGGAAGAGTGAGCCGTCGGTGGCCGACAGGATATTTGCAGGGTTCGCAGCCACATCAATCTTTGCCTCTTCAATAAATGTTGGAATATCTATCACCGAAACGGTCTTGTCGTAACCAAGCGAGGAGTTCCAACCCAGGCCGCCGGAGTTTGCGACAAAGAGTTTTTCGCCCGAAACCGTGAGTTTCTCGGGATTACGGCCCACAGCCACCATTCCATCAACAGTCAAGGAAACGGTATCTATGCGCGCTACGTGGCCGCTGAAAAATGTGGCATACACCTTGCCGCCGTGCGATTCCATATAACGGGGAGTCGACAGTTCGTGCAAAGGTAAGCCTGTTGAAGGTATAAACGGTGTTTCGTCGTCACCGCTGCAAGCGGTAAAACCAAATGCAACCATTGCTGCAAAGAATTTGATAATTGTCTTTTTCATATTTATGGTTTTAGAATGTCAAACAAGCCGAAATACGCCAGGAACGCCCCGGCATAGGATAATAGCGTATTATATCGTAATTCCTGTCGGCCACATTGAGCAGTTCGCCCTGCACGCGCAAACGGATACCGCGACCGAGCCCGAACTCCCTATTGGCCGAAACGGAATGCTCCACATAAGAGGGGATTTCATTCTCCACAATATTTTGCGGCAACATATAACGCTTGCCCACGACAGTGAAAAGACAGGAGATATTCACCCACCTGTTATTGAGTGTCAGCGAGAAATTGCCTGTGTTACGCGGTGCGTAAGGAATCTGGTGCCCGTAATTTTTCGATTCCGGGTTGGTATAGTCGACCGTGTGGCGATAGCTGTATGTTGCATCGAGCAGCAGAGAGATATCGGCAGGCAGAGCGACCTCGGCGGACAAGTTCACATCGACACCCTTCATACGCACACGACCATAGTTCTGCATACGCCACACATACATTGTGGGGAGTGCCACAATCTTATCCTTAACCTTGTTATAGTAACCGTCGACCGACAATGAGATATAACCGGCACTGCCGACTGCCGTCGAACAGGTGATACCGACATTGTATTGCGATGCGCGTTCGGGTTTCAACCCGGTGTTACCCATACGCAAATAGTAAAGGTCGGCAAAGGTGGGAACACGGAAGCCGTCCTTAAACGAAGCTCTCAAACGCAATGGGAAACTGGGCAACGGTTGCCAAGAGAACGACAAAGCCGGCGACAGCCGTTTATTTTCAGCCGCCTTACTCTTATCCTTGAAACTATCTTTCATATAGGTGGCAAGCAGACTTGCTGTTGCCGTGAACAATGTACTCTTATATTGCGCTGCAAGCACTGTCTGGGAGTTCAAACGCTGCGGCTCGTTGCCATCTATGAAGTTGTTTCGCAAAGCCGAATGAGTAACATCGCTTGTCAGTGCCACCGAGATGCTCTTTGCTATGGTGTAATGCGCTCCAAGCGAGGCATAATAGTCGTGTTGGGTATTCTTGTCGGTCTGGCTGCCGCCTGCATAATTCCTGTTCTCCTCGACATAACGCGAGAAGGAGTAGTTGTACTTTGCCAAAGCCTGCACAAGCAAACGCTCCGTAACCGGCAGCTTATATTTTGCCTGTACAAAGAAATCATCGTTCCACAGCCTCTCGCTATTGTTCTTCTTATAAAGGTTTACGGCTCCCGGAAGGCCACGTTCCGATTTGTAATAATAGACCTTTGCAGCTACGTTGCCGCGGGAACCGAAATCACCGTACAGGTTAAGTTCGGCATTAAGGCTCTCCACATCGCTATCCTTGCGCTTCTCCTTTGTGGCAACACTGCCGTTCACAAGTTCAAAAGGATAATCACCGTCGGCACGCTGGGCATTGAGAAAAGCCGAATAGCTCCACCCGCGACCGAACACCCTTTCGCGCCTTGCCGACAGGCCGGCAAAGCCGAACGAGCCGCCTTGCGCCTTCACCATTGTACTTGTGTCCGAGGGGCGTTTTGTGGTTATGTTGAGCATTCCCGCCGAAGCGTAAAAGCGTGCCGGCATAAAGATATCGTCGGCCTGCCCGACAACAAGGGAGAGCATCTCCACATTATCGAGCCCGAAACGGCCTATGTCGACCTGCCCGCTATTTGCTTCGGAGACGGCAACACCGTCGTACCCCACTGCGGTATGATTGGCTCCAAGCCCTCTCAACGACACGGTTTTAAGGCCGCCGATACCGCCATAGTCCTGCACCTGGGCTCCCGACATACGTTTCACAGCATCGGCTGCATTAACAAGTCCCAAACGTTCAATATCGTCGCTGCTCATCGACTGTACCGGTACAGAAGCATCGCTGGCACTCACAACGGCATTGCTCACAACTTCCAGCTCTTCGAGCCTGCGCGAAGAGAGAGAGTCGGCAACCTGTGCTTTTGCGGAGTGCCCACACAAAAACCATATGCACAGCGCACATGGCAAAATTTTCAAAAGATTTATTTGCATAAAAAAAGGTTTACCAAGCCTTTACCCGAGGCATTGCATAATACACAAAAGGAAAAGGCAGGTTTTCTGGCTTGTCCGTTTTCGGTTGCCTTCCCATCGCCAAGCGACAGTGGCTAAAAAGATTACCGGAAACAATTATGGACACACAGCTACGGGTATAGCTCCGGATTTTAACCGGATTCCCTTTTACTAACACCACCCGTAAAGGGGTGGGTTACACCTTTATCCACCGGCAAAGGTAAAACATTTGAAACACTTATGCAACTTTTTCCAAAAAGAATGCAGCCCCGTGTATCACTACAGGGGGCTGCCGGGGGAATTGAATGATTAAGAAAAAGTTTTTTATATAGAAATCAAGTTGCTGTCATTTATACATAGAACATCACAGAGAAAATATTGTTCACAAGAACTTATTTTTTTTGCAGTAGAAATTTAGTGTGGACAAATTGATACTTTAATAAGTTGTGCTCCCTCACGCTGCCCTTTGTATAACGAATTATCTCCTGCAATGGTAATTCGAAAAAAGAAACCGGCACCGTTAAAATCATAGTGTTTATCCGAGCATTTGCAGGAGAGAGTGCGAGGAATGTTTGCCCGTGAGTTAGGTGCCGCAAGGCAACTAACTGAGGAAGTCCCGCAGCACCCTGCAAATGTGAGAAAGATAAACACGGCAAGGGAGGTTCGACTGAGGGTTCGCCTTTCGGCGACGTGAACAAAGAACCGAGCGACTGATTTTTCTCGCGTGCCGGGCGTTTGGTTCTTTGCGCGACAAAGAACAGAAAAGATATATTTCCAATGAGAGAATAACCGACAAATAACACCGAGAAGTCAAAAGCAAGAATGTTTAGTATCGTATATAGAGTGCCCACACCTTTTTGCTACTGAGCCTATTTTTTTTGCAGTAAAATTAAGTAAAATTGAATTGGAGCAACATTAGCTACCATACAAAAAAAATTAAGCGAGGAAATTCCTCGCTTAATTCTATGTTGAATGAAGTTACTCTACTATTATTCAGCAGCCTCTGCTACAACTTTGTAGGCAACCTTAACGGCAACCTCTTTGTGCAGACGAACGGTAGCTGTGTAGTCACCGATCTCTTTTGCTGCCTCAACAGCGATGATCTTGCGGTCGATTTCGAAACCGAGTTTAGCAAGTTCCTCTGCTATCTGTATAGCACCAACTGAACCAAAGATTGTACCTGTTGCACTTACCTTTGTGGGGATTGTGAGTGAAATACCCTCCATCTTCTTTGCAAGCTCCTCTGCATCTGCCTTAATTTTGGCAAGCTTGTGAGCGCTCTGACGAAGGTTCTCTGCAAGTACTTTCTTTGCCGACTCTGTTGCAACAACAGCTTTGCCGGTGGGAATCAAATAATTACGGCCATAACCGTCTTTTACCTTAACGATATCGTTTTTGTAACCAAGGTTGATTACGTCTTCTTTCAATATTAGCTCCATAATTATTCCTCCTTATTATTTCATCATATCAGTTACGAAAGGCAGCAATGCCAAGTGACGTGCGCGCTTAACAGCCTGAGCAATACGACGCTGGAACTTCAAAGAAGTACCTGTGATGCGACGGGGAAGAAGCTTACCCTGCTCGTTCAAGAATTTCTTCAAGAATTCGGGATCCTTGTAATCGATATACTTTATACCGTTCTTTTTGAAACGGCAATATTTTTTCTTCTGGACATCAACTGTGGGAGGTGTCAAATATCTTATTTCTGAAGGTGTCTGTGCCATAATTAATTCTCCTTATTACCTTTAAGATTTCTTCTTTTAGCAGCATACTCTGCAGCATACTTGTCCAATTTCACAACCAAAGAGCGGATAACGCGCTCGTCGCGACGGTACTGCAACTCCAACTTTGCAATAACTTTGGGCTCTGCATTGAACTCGAACATCACATAGAAGCCTGTTGACTTCTTCTCAATGGGGTAAGCAAGCTTTTTAAGACCCCAATTCTCCTCATTGATGATTTCTGCACCTTCAGCAGTGAGAATGCCTTTGAACTTCTCTACCGCTTCCTTCATCTGTGCATCAGACAAAACGGGAGTTAAAATGAAAACGGTTTCGTATTGATTCATTTTTAATTAATAAATTGGTTAAACATTCGTTTATCTAAACGCGGGTGCAAAGATAGAGATAATTTTTCAATTACCAAAGTTTTAGGCCTCTGTTTTTCAAAAACAGGCGGCAAAGCGGCTACACGTTGTATTTATTTTTTCCAAAATTGCGGGAAATGCACGTTTTTTTGCATAAAAAATTTTATACTCTAAATATTTATATGTTACTTTGCACGAAAAGCAGAAATAAATAAAATAAAATTATATAATTATGGCAACAAAAGTCAAATATCTCGGTCTTGCATTGATTCTTATCGGAGCATTGGTTCTTATTTTGAGCCATTTCTGCGGTTGGAACAACATCAACTCCCTTAACGTAAGCACATACGCAGTAATGATTATAGGATTCATCACCTACATCATTGCCGGTAAAAAATCTTTGGAAGAGTAAAAAAGGGAAATATAATAAAAGGAGCTGTTTCGTTTGAAACAGCTCCTTTTATTATATACTGCGACAGGGTTATTACGCCTCCACTTCGGGAGCAATGAGTTTGTAACCCTTGCCGTGGATATTTATAATCTCGATTGAACTGTCGGCCTTCAAATGCTTACGCAACTTTGTGATATATACATCCATACTGCGGGCATTGAAGTAGTTGTCGTCGGTCCACACGGTTTTAAGTGCAAAATCGCGTTGCAGAATCTCGTTGGCGTGGGCGCACAGCAGGCTCAACAGTTCCGACTCCTTTGTAGTGAGCTTTGTCTGTTGGTCGCCGATGGTGAGCAACTGTTTCTGTGTATCGAACTGGAAACTGCCGATATTATACAGCGTCTTGTTCTTGTACTTCTTGCCGCTCACACGACGCAGGATAGCTTCGATGCGCAATACCAACTCCTCCATTCTGAAAGGCTTTGTTATATAGTCATCGGCACCAATCTTGAAACCTTTGAGAATATCCTCGTTCATATCCTTTGCGGTGAGGAAGATGATGGGTATCTCCGAATTTACCGCACGGATTTCCTGCGCAAGAGCAAAACCGTCTTTAATGGGCATCATCACGTCGAGGATGCAGAAGTCGAATTTTCCTTTAAGGAACGCCTTGTAACCGGCATCGCCGTCGGGGCACAATTCAACATAGAAGCCCTTTGCCTGCAAATATTCACGGAGCAACATACCGAGGTTCTCATCGTCGTCGCATAATAAAATTCTCTGTTTCTCGTCCATAATCTTTATTTTAAAGGTAATACAATTGTAAATGTTGTGCCCACACCAAGCTCGCTTTCGGCACGTATGGAGCCTTTGTGCGCCTGTATTATCTGCCTCACATAGGCCAATCCCAAGCCAAAGCCCTTAACGTTATGCACGTTGCCGGTGTGTACTCTGTAAAATTTATCAAATATCTTTTTAAGGTCCTCGCGGCGGACACCTATTCCGTTATCCTTTACCGAGAGCATAAAGTTGCCATTACTGTTCCAGGTGCGCACCTCCAACTTCAAGGGTTCCTCCTTGCGACGATATTTCACGGCATTGTCCATAAGGTTGAAAACCACATTGGTAAAGTGCATCTCATCGACATACACAAACGGGTCGGTAGCATCAAGTTCCCATTGGAGCGTTCCTCCGTTCTGCTCCACTTTTACCACGAATGTATTCACAATACCCTCTACAAGTTCATTGGCATCGAGCACCTTCATTTTAAGCGAGGCGGTGTCCTTGTTGTCGAACATCGACATCTGCAACACCTTGTCAACCTGGAAACGCAGACGCTTTGTCTCGCTCGATATAACCCCCGACAGACGCTCGAACATTTCGGGTGTCTTTGCCACCGACTGGTCCTGCAACATCTGTGCCGCAAGTGATATTGTCGATATCGGTGTCTTGAACTCGTGAGTCATATTGTTTATGAAGTCGTTCTTCATTTCGGTTATCTTTTTATGCCTTACTGCCATATAAAGCGTTATCACGAATGTTATTAACAAAACAAAAGTGAACAGTATGGAAGGAATCATAAATTTAACCGAACTATATATATATTTGTTCAAAATGGATGTAGGGAAATTAATTTCGAGCGTACCCATACGTGCAGGAGGGTCGTTCTTGAAGATTAGTTCCTTATATACATTTTCACCCTCTTCATAGGAATAGTCGGAGCAGCGGTACACCTCTTTTGAATCGCCACGCAACACACGGAAGTGATAAGGCAACAGTATTCCGTTGTTGGCAAGTTCGGCTTTGAGGTTTTGGTCGAGCTTGCTGAAATTTATTCTGCTCTGCAACGGTTTCTCACTTGCCTTGTAGAGCATATTGTATACCACCTCGTCGAGCACGGCACGCTGATACTTATAACGCTTGCTCAAAATCTCCATCGAGAGGCGTTGTGCATCGCGCACCGACATATTGCCCCTGTTCGAATTTATTTTAAACTGCGAAACCGACTGGTTGGGATTCTTAACAAAAGTCTTCAATTCGAATGCCGACAGCACATTCCCGCCCTCGGACGAAGCAAGATAACTGTGTTCCAGTTTAAGGAAACCGTCCTTTATCTGCCCCTTGTGAATATCCTTCTGTATATCCTTTGTGAGGTAGTGACGCATCTCTTCGAGTTCCAGATTATAGGCCACCTGATAAAGGCTTCGTCTTACACCCTCCTCGAAATGTTCGCGGCGCATACCAACCATTGCCTCAATATATGTGAGCTGCAAGTACAACAGCCCCACACAACAGATGCCCATCACAAGCCCCACTATCAATATTGCATTCTTTTTCATACGGCAAATATAAGCACAAGCCACAAAGGTTGTATCACTTATAAAGAATATTTAACCAACATTTTCTTTTAATTAACATTTTCAAAATTTATAATTACCATTTTAGCAATTACGAAAAGCAAACCGCCATTAAATTCGTAAAAAACGACCATATTTTAACAAAAAAGCCGCCCTGACCAGGGTGGCTTTTTTGTTAAAATAGAGTTAGTATATATCCTTACTCTTCCTCCTTCGATGCAAACTCCTTCACGAGTTTCTCCTGAACATCGGCGGGCACAAGCTCATAGGAAGAGGGCGACATTATGAACGATGCGCGGCCGCCTGTGAGCGAGCTCAATGATGTCGAGTATGAGGCCATCTCCTTCAAAGGAACCTTTGCCGAGAGCTTCTCGTAACCATTCTCGCTCTCCATACCCATAATCATACCACGACGTCCCTGAATGTCACTCATCACATCACCCATCTTGTCGGAGGGAACGAATACCTCGACATCGTAAACAGGTTCAAGGATTTTGGGACCGGCATTACGGAACGCCTCGCTGAAAGCGTTGCGGCCTGCCAACATAAACGAAACCTCGTTGGAGTCTACCGGGTGCATCTTGCCGTCATACACAATCACACGTACATCGCGGGCATAAGAGCCTGTCAACGGACCGCGCTCCATACGCTCCATCACTCCTTTGAGGATTGCGGGCATAAAGCGTGTATCGATAGAACCGCCTACAACGCTGTTCACGAACACCAGCTTGCCGCCCCATTCGAGTGTAATCTCCTCGGTCGATTTTGCATTCATCTTGAACTCCTGACCGTTGAAACGGTAAACCTCCTGCAAGGGTTTGCCATCTTCGTAAGGCTCAACAATGAGGTGTACTTCACCGAACTGACCGGCACCACCCGACTGTTTCTTGTGACGATAATCGGCACGTGCAGCCTTTGTAATGGTTTCGCGATAAGGAATTTTGGGCTCTTCATATACAACCTGGATTTTCTCCACGTTTTCGAGACGCCATTTGAGAGTGCGCAAGTGGAACTCACCCTGGCCGTAAACGATAGTCTGACGAAGTTCTTTGGACTGTTCCACTCTCCAAGTAGGATCCTCTTCGTGCATACGGTTAAGAGCCTGCATAAGTTTCTCCATTTCGCTCTCGTTGGCGGGACGTATTGCACGAGAGTATTTCGATGCCGGATATTTAACCAATGAGAATTTATTGTTGGCATCCTTGTCATTAAGAGTATTACCGATGCGTACATCCTTCAATTTAACCGTACAGCCAAGATCGCCGGCCTTCAACTCGTCAACAGCTGTACGTGTGGCACCTGCGCTGCAATATATCTGCGCAATGCGCTCCTTGGAGCCTCGGTCGGCATTAACGAAATCCATACCGGGTTTCAATGTTCCGCTGATAACCTTGAAATAATTGACCTCACCGATGTGCGGTTCCACCGAGGTCTTGTAGAAGAACAACGATGTGGGAGCACTGCTGTCATAAGGAACGACAACACCTTCGGTATTGACCGGTTGCGGCATATCGTCTACCTCGGGAGCCACATTTGCCAAGAACTCCAACAAACGGCCGACCGCCACATCGGTAGCAGCAGAACAACAAAGAACAGGATATACACTGCCGGTAGAAAGACCGAGACGGGCACCCATACGGATATCATCGGTAGAAAGGTCGTCGGAGTCGAAGAACTTGTTCATCAGTTCCTCTTCATTCTCGGCAGCCTTCTCCACAAGTTCGGTGTGCAGGGATTTTGCCTTTTCAACCTGGTCGGCGGGAATATCCTCGACAAGGGGCGGCTGCCCTTCGGCAGTCCAGGTAAGTTTCTTCATCAACAGCACGTCGATTATAGAATTAAAGCCGGGGCCTGCGGCAACGGGATACTGCACAGGCACCACCTTTGAGCCATAAACAGCCTGCAACTGCTCTATAACGTTATCGTAATCACATTTCTCATTATCAACCTGGTTCACAACGAACATAGCCGGTTTCTTCATCTTCTGCACATAGCGGAAGCAGTTCTGCGTACCCACCTCAACACCATATTGGCCGTTGATGACAACCATTGCAAGGTTGCAAACTTCGAGAGCACACACCATACCGCCGGCAAAGTCGTCGGCACCCGGGCAATCAATAAGGTTCAGTTTCTTGCCTGCCTGCTCCACCTGGAACACGGTTGTAAACACCGAATAGCCATACTCCTGCTCAACAGGGAAGTAGTCGCTCACTGTGTTCTTGGCCTCAACCGAACCTCTACGTTTTATAATACCACCCTCAAAGAGCATAGACTCTGTGAGCGTGGTTTTACCCGAGCCTGAACATCCCACAATTGCGATGTTCTTAATTTCGTTAGTCTGATAAGTTTTCATATGTTTTTTTTGTTTTTGTAACAAGACCGCAAAAAAGATAAGCAAACGCCGGCAACAGATAGCTGCATTACAGGAATCCATTACCCGCCCTGCCTCTCCCCAAGAAATCTTGCTTGGTTAGTTATGTTATAAAAGCGGTAGCAATGTAGGAATTTCCCACTAAAAAAGCAAATAGAAATAAAAGGTTTTTTAAAAAAGAGAGAAAAAAATTATCTTCGCAGAACCATTTTACATTTTTTAAATATGGCAGGCATTTACATACATATACCATTCTGCAAACAGCGATGCCGATATTGCGCATTCTACTCCACAACCAAACACCATTTGCAGCAGAACTATACGGCAGCCCTGTGCAAAGAACTTCGTGCGCGCAAGGAATATATAAAAGGTGCTGTCATTGGAACCATTTACTTTGGCGGCGGAACCCCTTCGTTGCTCAAAGAGGAGCAAATTGCCGACATCCTCTCCACCATAAGAGAGGAATACACCATTGCCACCGATGCCGAAATGACCATTGAGTGTAACCCCGACGACCTCACACCCACATACCTTGCTATGCTCCACAGTCAAGGGTTCAACCGGATAAGTATGGGCGTGCAAAGTTTTTGCGATACGCAATTGCAACGCCTGGGCCGCCGTCACACTGCTGCAAGCGCACGACAAGCCGTGAAGAATGCCCGCAATGCCGGGTTCCGCAACATAAGCATCGACCTTATGTTTGCCCTTCCGGGCTCCACGCCCGAACAGTGGCTGAACGACCTGCGCAGTGCCATAGGACTGAAACCCGAACACATTTCGGCCTACAATCTAACATATGAAGAGGGCACGCCGCTCTATCGCGCCCTGCAAAAGGGAGAGATAACGGAATTGAGCGAAGAGGAGAACATCGCACAGTTCAACACCCTTATCGAGGAGCTTGAGAAAGCCGGATACCACCACTATGAAATATCGAATTTCGCGCTCCCCGGCTATGAGAGCCACCACAACAGCAGCTACTGGAACGACACTCCCTACATTGGTTGCGGAGCCGGCGCACACTCCTACGACGGCACCTCACGCGGCTGGAACATTGCCGACATTGCGCAATATATAAAAGGTATAAACGAGAGTGACACACCTTTTGTAACCGAACTGCTCACACGCGAGGAACAATACAACGATGCTGTTCTCACACGCCTGCGCACAGCAGCAGGACTACCGCTCACGTGGGTAAAAGAGAAATTCGGCGACACCTTATATAATTATATGATGAGAGCCGCACAGCAGCATATCGTAAACAGCAACCTCGCAATGAACAACGGTAACCTTGCCCTCACCCGTAAAGGGCTGTTCATAAGCGATACTGTAATGAGGGATTTGATTTTTGTGTAGGAACTTTCCTATTATAAATACAGACAGCCGCCTTTTCGCGAAAAGGCGGCTGTCTGTATTGTATATAAACCGATTA
This sequence comes from Bacteroidales bacterium, assembly GCA_015060885.1. GTDB lineage: Bacteria > Bacteroidota > Bacteroidia > Bacteroidales > Bacteroidaceae > HGM04593. The sequence goes on along the minus strand of SUXO01000008.1, from coordinate 34,667 downwards.
TTACATCAGGCTGTTTGCGAGTGCAAGAATTTCTTCACCTATTGCATCGGCGGCCTCCTGTGTGGGGCCCTCCGAATAGATGCGCACGATGGGCTCTGTGTTACTCTTGCGCAAGTGCACCCATTTGTCGGGGAAGTCGAGTTTCACACCATCGATAGTATTTATTTCGGCCTTACCTGCGTATGTAGCCTTAATCTTTTCAAGGATTGCATCAACATCGCTGCCGGGTTTCAAATCGATGCGGTTCTTGCCCATAAAGTAAGCGGGATAGGTAGCACGCAACTCGCTCACAGTCTTTTTCTCGTGAGCAAGATGGCTCAGGAACAGGCAGATACCTACCAACGCATCACGACCGCTGTGGCAAGCAGGATAGATTACTCCACCATTGCCCTCACCGCCGATTACGGCATTGACCTCACGCATTTTGGTAACCACGTTTACCTCGCCCACTGCCGAAGCGGCATACTCGCAACCGTGAGCGTTTGTAACATCGCGCAACGCACGTGTAGAACTCAAATTGGAAACGGTATTGCCGGGAGTGTGTTTCAGCACATAGTCGGCAACCGTTACAAGAGTATACTCCTCGCCGTACATTTCGCCGTTCTCGCAGATAATGGCAAGACGGTCAACGTCGGGGTCAACCACGAATGCAACATCGTTGCCACCCTTTGCCATAAGGCCCATAATGTCGCCCAGGTTCTTTGCAAGAGGCTCCGGGTTATGCTGGAAATCACCGGTAGGCTCGCAGTAGAGTTTGTCAACCTTTGTGATACCGAGTTTCTCGAACAGACGGGGAAGGATTACACCGCCGACAGAGTTCACGCAGTCGATGGCAACCTTGAAACCGGCAGCCTTGATAGCCTCAACATCCACGAGAGGAAGCGAGAGTACTGCATCGATGTGTTTCTCGTCATAAGTTTCATCAAGACGATATTTGCCAAGAGTCTCCACGTCGGCATAATCGAACTCTTCGGCCTCGGCAATGCGCAGCACCTCTTTACCCTCGGCAGCGTTCAGGAACTCGCCCTTCTCGTTGAGAAGCTTCAACGCGTTCCACTGACGGGGGTTGTGGCTTGCAGTGAGGATGATACCGCCGCAAGCACCCTCCATTGTAACAGCCATCTCTGTGGTGGGGGTAGAAGCCAAGCCTATATCAACAACATCGAAGCCCATACCCATAAGGGTACCGCACACGATTTTGTTTACCATCTCACCCGAAAGACGGGCATCGCGGCCCACAACAATTTTGTTGCTGGTTTTTGTTGTTGTTTTACGTATTAACGCAGCATAAGCCGAAGTTAATTTTACCACATCCAGGGGAGTCAAGCCTTCATCGGCTCTACCTCCGATGGTACCTCTGATACCGGAAATTGATTTAATCAGTGTCATATAAGTTTTTATTTAGTATAGGTTATCTTGCGGGTTGGAATGTAATGTTGTAGAAACAGGGGTAAACATAGGTTGCTGCCAGCGAGGTTCCTGCCGTGTGGGGAACAATGAGGTTTACCTCGGCCAGATTGGCCTGGCTGCGTGTAAAATGGAGATAGGGCATAACCACCAGCCAACCGCTCGGTACAGCGCTTGTTCCGTAGTTATCCATCATCACACCCGACAGGAAAGAGGCCGAGAAAGAGCCGCTGTCGTTTGTAACGGTCATTTCGTCGAGGTCCGACTCCTGTTCGTTTGTCGACATTATACTGCCTTCCATCATACTGTACTCGGTGTAGCTAACCAGAAGAGTCATTGACTCGCCCTGCTCAATTTTCTTTGCACCGGGCACATCGTAAGGATTTCTCACAAACTGCACATATACATCGTCGATAAGAACATATTCATTGTTATCCACGTTTGTAGTATAATTCTGCAATATAAATTGGGCCGGGGATATTACAACTACGCCATCCAGGGCCATAAAACGGTCTATCGCCGCCTGCTCCTTGTCCTTCATATCGGAATAGGACACCTCGTCCTCGCACGACACGAGAATGAGCGACAAAGGCAACAGCAGCAACAAAAGCCAACGGTTATTCATCATAAAACTTATTTCTTTCCACAAATTGTATATCAAATTCAAAAATACAATTAAGTTGCGAAACTTCAAAAATATATTTGAAAAAATAAAATAAAAAATCTTTCAGTCTGTTACAATCGTGCATAATCACTTTGTAAGCAACGCCTCGTAAGCCTCCACTGCCTTTTTGAAACGCTGCACTGCCGCCTCCATAGAATCGTGCACCTCACCACCCGATGCATTCTTGTGCCCTCCGCCGTTAAAGAAATCGGCAGCAAGAGTGTTGCACGGAAAATCGCCCACACTGCGTAACGACACATTTATCTTACCGGGTTGCTCCTCGCGCAGGAAACACGACAGACGCAGCCCTTTCTTCTGCAAGGGGAGGTTCACAAGGCCCTCGGTGTCGCCTTTCATTACGTTAAAGCGTTTAAGTTCGTCGTATGTAAGCGTTATGAGCGAGGCGTTCTTATGGGGGAAGAACTGTAATTTTTCATACAGGACATAACCCATAAGTTTCAGGCGCGATTCGGAATAGTTATAAAAGACCTTGCGGTAAATAACATCCTTGTCAACCCCTTTCGCTATAAGTTCAGCCACGATAAGATATATATCCTTGCGGTTCGATGCGTAGGCAAACGAGCCGGTATCGGTCATCATACCCGTGTACATAGCCTTTGCCATTGCGAGGTCGAGAGCATCGAGAGTGGAAACCCTGTATATCATACGGAATACAAGTTCCGATGTAGCACAGGCCGTGGGGGAAGATACCGCAACCGAGAAGCCCTCTTCGGGGTACAGATGGTGGTCGAGAAGCACTCTCTGCGCCGATGATGCTGCAACCGCATCGCCAAGTTCTCCCAAGCGCGACAAGGCATTGAAGTCGAGGCAAAAAATAACATCGGCCGCTTTTATCAACTCCACAGCCTTCTCCTTGTGGTTTTCATATATGACTATTTCACCGGCCGAGGGCAACCACCTTAAAAAATCGGGGAAGTTATTGGGAAGAACCACATCGGCAACCTTTCCCAGACTACGCAGATATAGCATACAGGCAAGGGAGGAGCCCACAGCATCGCCATCGGGATTTTTATGGGCCAACACCACAAACTTTCTGTTACTCTCTATAATATTTTTCAGGGCCGACACCTGGGCCTCCGTTATCAACCTTTCAAGCATAAAAAATTCAATTTATGAAGCTGTTTAAAATTTATTTCACGATTGTTTTAGGAATGTTTTTTAGCAGATTTTATTACTTCAAATGCAGGCAATAGCGGACTATTTCCAAATTTAAAGGAAGAAAAGGTGCAAGAAACAGGCTCAAAACAAGCCGAAACATCACTCCATCCAGCTTTAATGTATTTTATATAATAAATTCAATCAATTTCCAAATATCATTACGCGAAGTTACTCAACGCACATCATTTTAGCAACACACTCTTGCAAAATAATCACTTCCCGCGCATAAATTCCAGCGAGAAGTCTTCGCCCCGCCCAACCAGTTTCAGCGCGCCTGCCTGTGAAATATCCACACAGGTTACCCCTGCCTGCCTGCACTCGCGCAGCAGCCGTCGGCTGCTGCCCTCGTAGAGCGAGCCATCGAGAATTACACACCTCGCTGGGTAATGGAACAGCACCTCCTCGACCGGCCCCAAAAAGCCGCGACACAACAACAGGGCATCCACAGGACACTGCACACTGTCGAAAAGCCAGCAATCATCGGCAAGCATCTGCACACGCAAACCGCCGAAAGAGACAAGCCCGCCGGCACACTCCAACACCGAATCACAATACCCGTCGGCAGCCCAACAAGGCTCCTTCAAGCACTCTCTTTTCACATAAGGCATAACAACGTGCTCACAATCGGCATCGAACTGCGGCACCGACGAAAGCATATAGGTATCGCCACCGGCAGTAACGGCCAGCACAGCCGCCATCTTTCTGTTATTGAAAAGCAGCAGAGCATCTCCGGCACCACTGCCGCGCGTTGCGAAAACATTCAACAGGGCCACAGCGCATACAACAACTGCCGACAACAGCGTCGCCATAAACCTCCTGTTCATTGCCGACCACAAAAGAACCGCCAAGAGCAACGCCGCAAAACAGGCACCCGGCACACTCACCTGCGGCAACATAACAGAAGCTGCCGGCAAGGATGCTACATAGTCCACAATGCCATTCATTAAAGAGAGCAACTGCGACAACAGCCAAACAAAAGGCAATTGGATTGTGGAGCAGAAGGCTGTCAGCCACAAACCTACCACAAGAAGCATAAGCAACGAGGCAAGCGGCACCAGCAACAGATTGGCAAAGAGAAAATACAAAGGGAATGTACCGAAATAGTACCACACAAAGGGGAACACGCCCACCTGTGCCGCCAGCGATACCGCCACAAGTGACGAAGCAACCCCATACACCCTGCCGTACGCATCACAGCGCAACACGCGACGCAGCCAGGGGAGCAACAACAGAATTGCCGCAACCGACGAGAAAGAGAGCTGGAAGCCTACATCGAACAGCAAGCGTGGCGACACAAGAAGCATTGCCACCGCAGCCACCGCCAAAGAGTTCAATGCCGACCCGTCGCGTCGCAAGCAACGCCCCACCCCCACAAGAGTAAATAGCGTGGCGGCACGTACAACCGACGGGGTGAGCCCCGCGACAAAAGCAAAGGCCCACAGCAAAAGGAGAACAAGCAATTCCCTTATTATAAAGACCTTGCGGCCACCGCCCATCAAAGAGAAGAGCGCGGCAGCAACCATATAGAACATACCCAGGTGCAAGCCCGACAATGCAAGAACGTGACTCACACCCGCCGCCGCATAGGCATCGCTCAAATAGCGGGGAAAGCCACGTCTTTCACCAACCGAAAAAGCCGAGAGAAGCGCAAGGTCATCACCCTTGAAACCGAGCCGTTCATACATATCCAGCACCTTTTCGCGCAAAGAAAGAGCAAGCATTGCAATGCCACGTTCACCGGCACCCAGGAATTCCCAACTGCTTATAGGAAGATACACCGAGCCTGTTATACCCTTCACACGCATATATCGCACAGCGTCGAACTCCGCAGGGTTGCCGTTGTTGGCAGGGTTCAGCACCACCCCCTCAAAGCGCACCTTGTCGCCTACGTTCAGTGCCTCCGCCTCTACGCTATTGGCAAAATATAGTTGTACAACGCCTTCGTTACGCGCACCCGCCACAGAAACAGGAGCCGCCTGCCTAACACGCGCCAACGCCCGTGTCGCCACGCCCTGTCTATGGGGAACTTCGAGCAACTGCGCCTCAAAAACACCCTTTTCACCGCTCCATTCCGGATTTTCGGCCTCCTTATCACAGGTAATAACAAAGATACCCACCGAAAGCATAACACCGACAGCACCTGCACCGAACAGCCAACGAGGAGCAGGCGACAGCATCCCTGCCGCAAGCAGGAGCAACGACAGAACAAACAAGGTGGCCGTGTGCAGCACATCCACGCTACACAGCCACCCCGTAACAATGCCTGCAACCAGCGGCAACGCCAGTTTAAGCAGAGGGTAATTCTTTATATCGAAACCATTCACTCCGTTACAATGCACGCAAGGCCGAAATTACAGCCTCGGGATTTTCGGCACCGAAGACAGCATTGCCGGCAACCAATGCATCGGCACCGGCCCGGGCAAGCAAAGCGCCTGTTGATGCATTCACACCGCCGTCGACCTCAATAACAGCCTTCGACCCGGTCGCATCTATCAGTTCGCGCAATTCACGCACCTTCTCCACTGTGTGAGGAATGAACTTCTGTCCCCCGAAACCGGGATTGACGCTCATCAGCAGCACAAGGTCGAGTTCCTCAATAATATCTTTCAGCATACACACCGGCGTTGAGGGATTCAGGGTTACACCTGCCATCATACCGGCATCTTTTATCTGTGTAACCGCACGATGCAAATGAGTGCAAGCCTCGTAATGAATGTTCATAATGCGGGCATTCAACGCCTTCACCGCATCGAGGTAATTCATCGGGTTCACAACCATCAGATGCACATCGAGTGGCTTTGTACACAACTGTGCAACATATTTTAGCACAGGAGGGCCGAAAGAGATATTGGGCACGAATACCCCATCCATAACATCTATATGCAACCAGTCAGCCTCGCTGCGGTTAATCATCTCCAAATCCTTCTGCAAATTACCGAAATTGGCCGACAAGAGCGACGGCGACACTATTTTACTCATAATACACGAATTTTAAGGGCAAAAGCCATTACACTATGCGAAGATAACACAAAACCCGCTCAAAAACAAGCGGAAAGGAAATTCTTTCTTGCAAGCAATATACAATAATTATTACATTATAAATTAAAAGAGCAAAACGCAATGCCGTTTGCATTTTTTTTAGTTTATTTGCAAATTGGAGCAAAATCCGAACAATTTATAATTTTATATAACTTTTAATTAATCACACTTATGAGAACCAAAAGACTGTTTTTGTATTTGCTCACACTCTTTATGAGCATTGCAAACGTTTGGGCAGGAGTGCCGATAATGAGCGATACCTCAACCGGCACGCCCGAGAGCGGCAAGAAGTACTATATCTATGCCGACACCTACTACAACGGCGCTTATGTTCCCCGTTACTTCTACAACAATGACGGAACACTGGCATTAAGCACCGCTGTCGACGAGAGCAACAACAACTATGTATGGCTCTGTACTGTTACCAACGACAAGTACACATTCCAGAATGTGGGCAACACTGCAAAATATCTTGGGCACAAGGCCCTTGCCGATGCAGCCTACAACTTCACTCTTGGAAAGACCGCAGCAACACACGACGGAACAACCATCTGGTCCGATGGAGCAAGCCGTTATCTGGTAACAAAGAACGACGGCAGCACTTTTGACCAGTCAACAGCCACATACAACCAGACAAGTGGCAACTGGTGTACCGACTACGTATTCGTGGAGTACATCGAGCCCAGCGGCAACCAGCTGAACGTGACCGCCAATTACACTGGTGCAGGTTCCATTCTCGTAAACGGTGAAGCAAAGACGCTCCCCTACAACGAGTGGGAAAACACCGTTACACTCCCCGTGACACTAACAGCCACAGCGAACAACCCATACACATTTGTGGGTTTCTTCAACGGCGAAGAGAACCTGGGTACCGAATATACAGTGAACACACTCGACGAGAGCATCAGCATCGAAGCACGTTACAGCCTCGACATCTTCTCGCCGTCACTCGCAAGCCCCATACCCGTTGCCATATACAACAACCGCAACAAAGGTTATTCAATTAAGATGAATGCCGCCGCAAGCTATGCCGGCAATGCCGTAAACAGCGGCAGCAGCATTTATGGCGAGAACGAGATATGGTATCTTGTAGGAACAGCTGAATCGTTCAAGATGTACAGCTGCACAGCCGGCAATGCACTCGCAGTCACACTTGCCGGTACAGGAAGCGGCTCGGCAGCCACACTCACTGCCAACGGAACCGACCTCTGCCTTGTTTCACAGGCCGACGGAGCCTTTGCAATATGCCCCAAAGGAAACACCGGACAGAGTTTCAATATGTTTGGCGGTGTCGGACAGAACATAAAACTCTACAACACAAGCGACGGAGGTTCTACCTGGCTGATAAAGAAGATTGGCAAGGACAAAGCCTTGACAGTAAATTACAATGCACAAACCGAGGGCGGTTACGAGCAGAACTATAAGATTGGCGAACTTGCCATAAACATCAACGGTGCAGCCAGCACCACTATGCTCGAAAAGACAACCATTCCCGCATCGAGCACAATGTACCTCCCCGTAGGAGCCACATTCAGCTTCTCAAAGGGTTATATGTGCCACGGCTGGACAATGGATTTCAATGGCAGCGAATCGATAGAGAACCAGACATTGCCCGAAGGCGGCCTCACCGTCAACGTGAACATTGCAGTGGACAAAGCCAACAAGTACCAGTACCTGTTCTACTCACCCGGCCCCAACGGCAAGCCATACCGTATTCCCGCCCTTGCAACCACAGCCAACGGCTATGTGTTTGCAATAAACGACTACCGCCCCTGCGGCAACGACATAGGTTACGGCGAGGTGGACCTCGTTATGCGCCACAGCACAGCTGCCGGCAGCGAGTGGAACGGCCATAGCTGGACCGAGTCGGTAACCATTGCCGATGGTTTGGGCCACACCAACGAAGGAATATGGAAACTGGGATTCGGTGACCCCGCTATCGTTGCCGACCGCGAGACCAACGAGGTACTCGTCATGAGCGTTTGCGGCAACCGCACCTGCTGGGACGGAAACTACGGCGCAGGCACCGAGGAGAACCCCGAAAACCCCAACCGTGTGGCACGCCTCTACATAAAGTTCAACGAAAGCACACAGGAGTGGGAAGTTGGTGAACCCGAAGAGGTCACCTACGACCTTTACCCCCTCTTCAAGGACAGCGAAGGCACTGTACATTCAAGTTCAATGTTCATCGGTGCCGGCCGTATTGCACAGAGCAGCAAGATTAAAGTGGGTACACACTACCGTATATATTGCGCTGTGTGGACTGTGACAATGACCAACCGCCAGCACCACAACTATGCCATCTACTCCGACGACTTTGGAAAGAGCTGGAAACTCCTCGGCGAGCTCGGTTACGAAAACTGCCCCTCGAAATGGGGTAACGAGCCTAAGTGTGAGGAGCTCCCCGACGGCAGTGTACTGTTGAGCAGCCGCAAATACAACGGCCGCTACTTCAATGTATTCCGCTACACCAATACCGAAACAGGCGAGGGCAGCTGGGTTGGCGAAGTGTCGACCAACGATGTCGGCGACCTCAAATGGGGCGGCAACAGCACCAACGGCGAACCCATCCTCGTGGGCAACGTACTCTTCCAGTCGGCTCCCACAGGCAACGACCGCAGCAATGTTGCAATATTCTACAAGGTGTTGAGCAACAACCCCGACGACTACACCCCCACAAAACTATCGAGCGGTTGGACAAAGATTGCCATCTCCAACGCATCTTCGGCCTACTCGTCAATGACACTCCTCCCCGACAAGGAGACACTTGCCATATATTACGAAGAGGCCCCCGGCGGTTACTCAATGGTGTATCTGCCACTCAAATTAAAAGAGATACTCCCCGCCGATGTATATGAAGCACTTTCGGCACTCCCCCCTACTTTTGCTAGTGAGGCAACCCCCGTGTGGCACCAGATTAAGTTCAGTGCCACAGGCGATGTTCTCTGCGACCAGGGCGCAGGCAACAACGCTGCCACTGCCACAGCCGAGGAGACCGACGCTTGCAAATGGAACATCGTTGGTGGCAAAGACGGTTTCTACCTTGTGAGCAAACTGGGCAACTACCTTGCCTACGACGCTGCAAACAATATCTACAAGACAACAGCCAATAAAAGCGAGAAGGTTGCTCTTACACTCAAAGAAAACATCAAGGGCAGCTGGGAAATAATGCGTAAAGGTTCAAACAAATCGATGAGCCAAGTGGCAACAACCCGCGCGATAACAGGTTCTGTTGCCGATGCCGACATATTGGGCGATGCAAACCAGATAGCATTCCTCGATGTCACACCGGTTGTTTACGACCCCGCAATCTTTTCAACCGAGGATGCACCCGTGTGGTACCAAGTCATTTTCCAGAATGGCAAATGGGCATTGGCCGACCAGGGTTCGGAGCAGAATGCCCTCACAGCTTCAAATAACAGCAGTGATGACGCGCAAAAATGGCAATTCATTGGCACACCCGAAAGTTTCTATATGAAAAGCAAGAACGGTTATTGGCTGGGATTCAGCACAAGCACATCGTTCTACTACTCTACAAGTGAGACAAACAAAACTGAATTAAAAGTTTTCAAGACCTCTAACAGCAGCTACGCGGGAGCATACGAAATACAGCGTGTAGGTGCAAGCGACTGCATGAATATGTATCAAGGTGCAGGCGCAGGCAAGAAGATAAGCAACTGGACCGTAGGCGACGGTGGCAACCCCGTTGCATTCGTTGAAGAAAGCAATGAACCCGAAGTTATTGAACTCCCCTTCTTCTCAACCGAGGAGGCACCCGAATACTGGTGGGTACAGTTCCGTACAGGCAGCGCAGTGCTTGCCGACCAAGGAGCCGACAGCAACGTGCAGACAGCCGCCAAGAGCTATACCAACGCACAGTTGTGGCAGCTTGTGGGCGACGAAACCGGCTTCTATATGAAGAACAAGAACGGCAACTACCTCTCTTGGAACAGCACCGGCAGCCGCTTCGCCACATCATCATCGGCCGAAAACAAGGCAACCCTCGTTCTTCACGAGAACAGCAATGCCGGTTACTACGAAATACAGTTGAGCGGAAGCAATTATATGAACCAGTTCGGCGGCACAGGAACAGGCAAGGAACTTGGTGTGTGGAATGCCGGTGACCCAAACAACATCCTTACTTTTGTAAGCGCCGAGCCCACATTCCCCAATTTCAGCGACGAGGAGAACAGCTACTGGTACTTCATAAAGTTTGGCAACGGCGGCTGGGTAATAGAGGACAAAGGCACAGGAAGCAATGTGCAGACAGCCTCTATCGATGACCTCAACACCCAGAAGTGGAAACTTGTGGGTACAAAGGAGAACTGCCAGATTGTAAACAAGGATGGCAACTACCTCACCTACGACGGCAGCCGTGTAAAAACTAGCACAACAGCCGATGCACAAGGATTCAAGGTTGTACCCACCGAAAACAGCAGTTACCCCCTCTATTTCGAGATACAGCACGCAAGCTCCACAACCACCGCATTCAATATGTTCGGCGGCGCAGGAGCCGGCAAAGAGATTGGTCTTTGGAATTTTAATGACGGCGGCAACCCCTTGCAGTTCATCAGCGAGGCCGACATTGTATACCCCGAATTCCGGGTTGCAGAATCGTCACCCGCTACACCCGAAGAGAAACTCACACTCTGGTACACACAGCCGGCAACCGCAACAGGCGTTGCAAACACCTGGATGGAGTACTCGCTCCCCATCGGTAACGGGCAGTTCGGTGCATCGCTCTTCGGTGGCGTTGCGAAAGACGAAATTCTCTTCAACGACAAGACCTTGTGGAGCGGTGGTCCTAATGAATACGGTTACTACCTCCCCTTCGGTTCTGTATATATCGAGGATATAAGCGGCAACTTCACATACAATTGTACAAAGCCCGTTAAGAACTACTACCGCGACCTCAACCTCGCGACAGCCACAGGAACTGTTACATACGAGGACATCAACGGTGTTAAATACACCAAGCAGTACATTGCCAGCAACCCCGACAATGCCGTTGTTACAAAAATCACAGCATCGGAAGCAGGCAAGCTCAATTTCCGCATCACAATGGAGAGCGGCAAGCCCACAGTAAATGCCTCAACAAGCTATTCCAATGGCTATGCACAGTTCACAGGCAAGTTGCAGACCGTGAGCTACAACGCCACACTTAAAGTTGTGGCCAAAGGCGGTTTCACATCGACAGGTGCCGAAGGCATCATTGTTGAAGAGGCCGACGAGGTACTCCTTGTTCTTGTCGGCAGCACCGACTTTGTCGGCAACGACGCATCACACGTAAACGGCAATGCCGAGAACCTCCCCGCCGACAACAAGGCACAAGCCGATGCTGTTGCCGAAAGAGGCTGGAACGCTGTATATGCAGCCCACGTTGCCGACCATCAGGAATTCTTCAACCGCGTAACACTCGAACTCGACGGCGTGGAGAACAACCTCCCCACCAACGAACTTATAACAGAGTATAACGCAGCAAGCGGCGCACGCAACCTTATGCTCGAGCAGCTATACTACAACTATGGCCGCTACCTCTCAATAGCATCTTCACGCGGTGCCGATCTGCCCAACAACCTGCAAGGTATATGGAACAACACCTGCACACCACCCTGGCACAGCGATATCCACGCCAACATCAACGTGCAGATGAACTACTGGCCCGTGTCGGCAGGCAACCTCAACGAGATGTACGAGCCCTTCCTTAATTATATTATTAACGAGGCTGCACAACCCGAATGGAGAACCCTCGCAAGCAACGCCGTTACATTCCTCAACAGCACACTCGGCACAACCACTGCTGTTCGCCAAGACAGCTGGACCTGCTACACGGAGAACAACATATTCGGTGGTTACAGTACCTTTATGACAAACTACGTTATTGCCAACGCATGGTATGTAACACACCTATGGCAGCACTACCGCTACACACTCGACAAGACCTACCTTGCAAAGGCATTCCCTGCAATGAAGGGTTCATCGCTCTTCTGGGCAGACCGCATGATTCTTGCATCTGACGGCACATACGAGTGCCCCAACGAATATTCGCCCGAGCATGGTCCCGGCAGCGAAAATGCCGTTGCACACGCACAGCAAATTGCCTGGGAGTCTATCGACAACACTATTAAAGCCGCAGACATCTTGGGCGGTGTAGAGGCAGACATCATAAGCCAAGAGGATTATGACCTGTTGAAGGACCGCTTGGCAAAGATGGATAGAGGACTTGCCATTGAGCAGTACGAGGCTAATGGCAACTGGCCGGCAGAGCGCAACGGCATAAAAGCGGGCGATAATCTCATCCGCGAGTGGAAATACAGCCGTTTCTACACATCGAACGATCAAGGACACCGCCACATGTCGCACCTCATGGCCCTCTACCCCTTCGGCCAGCTTACACCCGCCGATGAAGAGCTGTTCGAGGCTGCCATCAACTCAATGAAACTGCGTGGCGACGAATCTACCGGTTGGTCAATGGGTTGGAAGATTAACTTGTGGGCACGCGCATTGATGGGCGACCGCTCACATGCAATCCTGCGCAAAGCATTGAAACACTCAACATCATACGGCACTAACGCTGGTGCCGGCGGTATATACTACAACCTTTACGACTCGCACGCACCCTTCCAAATCGATGGAAACTTCGGTGCCTGCTCGGGTATAAACGAAATGTTGTTGCAGAGCCATACCGATGTAATAGACATTCTCCCTGCACTCCCCACCGAGTGGAGCAAAGGCAGTATCAGCGGCCTTAAAGCAGTGGGCGACTTCACTGTCGATATCGAGTGGGAGAGCAACCAGGCCAACAAGGTAACCATCACCAACAACCAGGGCCAGCCCTGTTATGTAAAGTGTGCCGGCATTGCCGATGCCGATGTTCTTGTAAACGGAACAGCGGTTGCACTTGGCGAGGAAAAGACCGTTAACGGCCTTGTGTGCTACCAAATAGAGTCTGGAGCCGGTGACAAGATTGTAATCACCTTCTCCAATGCCACACAAACCGACAAGAGCGCGTTGGAAGCCCTCATAGCACAGACCGAGGAACTTATCGACCAGTGCTACGACTATTACACACAAGAGGCAACCCTTTCTACCACAGAAGGCGATAATTATTACTTATGGTCAAATGCCGACCACAACGACCACAACTCATCGACAGACGGCGGTGGCGTTCCCGCGCTCATTGACGGAAAGAGCGGCACATACCTCCACACCAACTGGAACAACTCTGTTACCGGCATAACCGATGACCACTTTATTCAGGTGAACCTGGGCGACGGCAATGCTGTATCGGAGTTCAAGTTCCACTACCAGGCACGTACCGGTGGCGGCCTCGGCGACTACCCCAAGACCATAAAGATACAGGGAAGTACCGATGGTACAAGTTTCGAAGATATAGCAACCGTTGAGCCACGTAATGAGAATGGCGGAACAATACAGAACGGTGCAGAGTGGACATCTGCCGTTATTGGAAATGGAAAAGAATACAGTTATCTCCGTTTCTATGTAACAGCAACAACCACCAACAAGACTGCCGGTGGGCATATCTACTGGCACATGGCAGAATTCAATCTCATGCCCCGTAGCGCAGAACCTGCGATAAACCATACCGGAAAGATTTTTGAGGAGACAATTGCGGCTGCGCAGACCGAGGTGGAAAAATCGACAGCTGCGTTGACAGCAACCCAAACCGTTGCCGAGTACAAAGCCACACTTGCCGACCTGCAAACAGCATATGACAACCTGCTGGCTGCCATAACCGTAACAGGCCCCGAAACCGGGAAGTACTACCGATTGAAAGGAAAAAACAGCGGGAACTACATTGATGCTGTTAATCTTTACAGTGGCGACCAGATGGGTATGAAATCGGATGCCGAGTGCGACCTTACAGGCACAATATTCTACCTCGACGAGAACAACCGCCTGCTCAACTATGCTACCGGTACATATATCTATGGTACACGCCACATTGGCACTGTTGACACTGCCGAGAAAAATGCGTGGACATTCAGCCGTTCGGCATACAACAGCGACAGCTGGACACTTACCTCAAATTCCGGCAGTTCAAAACAGCTCCACGACAACACCAACAGAGCTGACCGTTGCAGCAGCATCTGTGGCACCAAACACGACTTCATTATTGAAGAGGTAACCGAACTGCCCATAACAATTTCTGCGGCAGGTTACGCTTCGTTCTACGCACCTGTCGAGACAGCAATCGCCGATGGCATAGAAGCATACTATATAAATGAGGTAGAAGGCAACTATGCAATACTCAGCAAAATCGAGGACAACATCATTCCTGCCGAGACCGGTGTCATACTCAAAGGCGAGGGAACACACAAAGCAACCATCAACTACGAAGGAACAACTGCAAGTCTCGATGCCAACCTCCTTACCGGTACAGTAGAAAAGAGCCTCATCACCAAAGAGAGCGGCGATGCCTACTACATATTAGGAAAGGTTGATGGCGTAACCGGAATGTACAACCCCGTGAACGGTAGCGATGCAAACACCTTCTACAACGCAAGCCACAAGGCATATATGGTCATAGAAGGTAGCAACCAGACTATTGGTTACAGTTTCTCCTTCGATTGGAACGGCACAACAGATATAGAAGAGATTGAAGATGAGGAGAACGAGAATGTCGTGACAACAATCTTCGACCTCACCGGCCGCAAGCTCAACAAGATAACAGCCCCCGGCATCTACATTATCAACGGCAAGAAGGTGTATGCCGAATAACCGAAATAATGAACCTTATATAAATAAGAGGTCGCGCCCGCGGGCGCGACCTCTTATTTATATATATTGTGTGTTTACCGCAAAAGCACTACCTTTACACATAGAAAACCACTGCCCTATGAAGAGCCAAGAAATATACCCCGAACTGCGTGAATATATAGAAAAAAAGATACTCCCGCTCTACCGCAATTTCGACAAAGCCCACCGCTGCGAACACGCCGCCACAGTGATAGAAGAGAGCCTGCGGCTTGCCACCCATTACAATGTCGACACGAATATGGTATATGCCATTGCAGCCTTCCACGATACAGGGCTTTGCGAAGGGCGCGAAACACATCACACGGCATCGGCCCGTATTGTAAAAAGCGATGCCTTTCTAAAAAAGCTCTTTACCGATGAACAGATTGGGATTATTGCCGATGCCGTGGAGGACCACCGCGCATCGAGCAAGCAACCGCCACGCACCATTTATGGAAAGATTGTAGCAGAAGCCGACCGCCTCATAGATGGCGAAACCATTATGCGCCGCACCATACAGTACGGGCTTGCCCACTACCCCGAAAAGAGCCGCGAGCAACATTTCGAGCGCGCTTGCCAGCACCTTGAAGAGAAGTACGGGCACAAAGGCTACCTGCGTTTATGGATTCCGCAGTCGACCAATGCTGTGCGGCTGCAACAGTTCCGCGAGATTATCGAAAACAAGCCTCTGCTGCTTGCTCTGTTCAACCGCCTTATCGATGAGGAGTGCAGGTAGATTTCACGAAAAAAGTAACCCTAAGTGTACTGTTCTAACGAGAAGCTGAGCAAATATTTTGCTGTAAGGATAGTGTAAAAAATATGATACGCAATAGCTCTCAAATATTTTGTACAACTACCTAAAATGCTTTGAATCTTTTTTTTAAAAAACTCCAATTCTACTATTGTACTATAACGTTTTTTGGGTATTTTTGCGTTTAAACGCGAAAATAACATACACCTGCAGTGAAATATTGAAACAAGTTTCATATATCTCGCTCATTTGTTTCTATTTTTGCAAATGAATATCGCTTGCAGGAGCCCGATATGGGTTATGTGGGAGGGTATAAATTTTTATTGAAAAGCGTTTACTTACGCTCTTTCTTGGCTTTTCGGAACTTCGCAACTTCTAAATCAATGTCAAGAATGAAGCAATGGTAGATGTCTTATGGTGTGTTTATACATACCTATTACACTAAGGTTGTTGTTGCTTATGCATCATTGCCAACCATTGGTGTATTGGTTTGTTTATACATACAGCGTGAGGCTTCTGCGTTGCTCGTTCTACATTGGTGGGCAATGCGAAGGCCTCGAAAAGCGGAATGAGCAGCAGGTACAGGTTCTCACGCTTTTTCGTTTATAAACAACAAAAAACACTCTGCCGAATCAGGGAACTTATAGGCACAACAAACATCATTGATTATTTACTATAAGTTTAACTGATTATGAGAAAAAAAGCATTTTTAATTATTGCTGCCATGTTGCTTTGTGCGAGCAACATAATGGCGCAAATAGCCTCAGGCGTCTGTGGCGACAACATCACATGGAAACTGACTGCCGAAAGTGATCTTGTTATCGAGGGTACAGGCGAGATGTACAATTACTCTTACAATCCCGCAGCACCGTGGAGCAGCTATAAGAGCTCAATAAAGAGCGTGAATATAAAAGACGGTGTGACAAGTATTGGCAATTGGGCTTTTGCTCAATGTTCAGCCCTTACTGATGTTTCTATATCAGAAAGCGTAACAACCATTGGCGGTGATGCATTCAGAGAGTGTAGCATATTGGAGGAAATTACTCTTCCGAATGGCTTGACACAACTGGGAACAGGCGTATTCCTCTATTGTGATGCCTTGAAATCTATCACTGTACCCGAGGGCGTGACGATAATTGGAAGCGATACTTTTGAGTTCTGTCCAAACCTTAATTCTATCACTTTCCCCAGCGGCCTCACAGAGATAGGCTCTTGGGCCTTAAAGGGAGCTTATAACCTCGCTTCTATCACATGTAAGGCAACGACTCCACCATCAATCGGAAGTGAAGTTTTCAGTGGAGTAAGCAGTAGTATTCCTGTTTATGTGCCGACAGCATCTATTGATGCATATAAGGCAGCCGATGGATGGAGCCGGTTCACAAACATTCAACCAATGATAATTGCCTCGGGAACTTGCGGCGATAATCTTATATGGAAGTATCACGATGACAATGAGTTGGTTATCGAGGGTACAGGCGAAATGTACAATTACTCTAACAATTCCGCAGCACCGTGGAACAGTTATAGAGGCTCGATAAAGAGCATAAATATAAAAGACGGTGTGACAAGTATTGGCAATTGGGCTTTTCCCGGTTGTACTGCTCTTACCAATGTTTCTATATCAGAAAGTGTAACAACCATTGGCAATAATGCTTTCAGGGGATGCAGTATATTGGAGGGAATTACTCTTCCGACAGGCTTGACACAATTAGGCGCTGAGGTATTCTACGAATGTAGAAACTTAAAAACTGCGACACTGCCCGAAGGATTGTCATCAATAGAGACCAGTACTTTCTATCACTGCGGGAACTTGCAATCTGTTGTTATCCCGGAGAGTGTAACCTCATTGGGTTGGGGAGTCTTCTTCGGCTGCGGAAAATTAACCTCTGTGACTTGCAATGCAATTACTCCCCCTTCTTGCAACAGTACAAGTTTCTTTGCATTTGATGCCACGAAATGTACTTTGTATGTCCCTGATGAATCTGTGTCTGCATATCAGCAAGCCAATTATTGGATGGATTTCATTCAGCCTCTTGCGTCAGGCACGTGCGGCGAGAATCTCACTTGGAGATTAACGTATGGCGACGAGTTGATTGTTGAAGGCACAGGTGAGATGACCAGTGCTCCTTGGTTAGAGAAATATAAATATAATATCAAAAAAGCCACGATAAAGGATGGAGTGACCTCTATTGCAAAAGAGGCTTTTCATTATTGTACCGCTCTTGTTTCTATAAGTATTCCAGAGAGTGTGATTTCAATAGGAAATCATGCGTTCCGTATTTGTGTCAGTCTCACTTCCGTTGTTATTCCGCAGGGTGTGACCTCTATTGGAAAAGAGGTTTTTCAAATTTGCAACAACCTGACAGAAATTGTTATTCCGGAGGGGGTAACTTCTATTGGAGAACTCGCATTCGAACAATGCTACAGCCTGACTGAAGTTGTTATTCCGGAGGGGGTAACCTCTATTGGGGCAAGAGCATTTTCCGGATGTAGCGGCCTTGTCTCTATCAATATTCCTGAAAGTGTGACTACAATCGAATCTTCTACATTTTCCGGATGTAGCAGCCTCACTTCCATTGTTATTCCGGAGGGGGCAACATCTATTGGAGCATCAGCATTTTCCGGTTGTAGCGGCCTCACTTCCATTGTTATTCCGCAGGGGGTAACATCTATTGGGGCAGGAGCATTTTACGGATGTAGCTGCCTTGTCTCTATGATGTGTGCAGCTACTACCCCACCCTCTCTCGGAGGTAGTGTTTTCAATAGTGTAAATATGTCTATCCCTCTCTATGTGCCGGTAGAATCTGTGGAGGCATACAAGGCAGCCAACGGATGGAGCGAGTTCACTAATATCCTGCCAATGGGTACCTGTGGCGACAACCTTACTTGGAAATTGACCCCGGAGGGTGAGCTTATTATTGAGGGAACAGGTGAAATGTACAATTATTATTATGATATTGAAGCACCGTGGATAAACTATAAGCAATCTATCAAAAAGATAACCATCGAGGAGGGTGTAACATCTATTGGCGAATTTGCTTTTGAGGGCTGCGACAAGGTTGTTTCGGTCGTTGTACCTGCAAGTATCGAACATATCGGTTGGGGAGCTTTCTATTATTGTAGCGGTGAACTTATAGTAAATGGTTTCCCGACATCAGGAGACCCGATGATGGGTGGAGGTTTTTCTGATAGTAGCTTTACAAAAGTGACCATTGCAGATGGTATAACCGAAATTCCCGATTATTCATTTGCGTACTGTATGAATTTAACTTCTATTGTTATTCCAGAGAGTGTTACAAAGATTGGTAGTGGTGCATTTGAAATGTGCCGCAGTCTATCGGAGATAACATTGCCGTCAAATATTCAAACAATAGGAGGTTTTGCGTTTATGGAATGTACTTCACTCTCTACATTAACCTGCAAGGCAACAACAGCTCCAATATGCAATCAGTCATCCTTTGAAGGGATGAATAGCAACACTGCTGTTTATGTGCCGTTGGAGGCCATTGCGTCATACACAAATGCTGATGGATGGAAAAACCTGCAAAACATTGCGGGAGTTGCAGCCTGTGGCGAAAATCTCACAGCAGAACTTGCCCTTAAAGGCTATTTGAATATAGTAGGTACCGGTGAAATGACCTCAATCCCTTGGGAGGATTGTAAAGAGATAATAAAAACTATTACAATAACCGATGGAATAACATCCATTGCCGACGGAGCTTTTGACAATTGCGACAATCTTGTGGAAATATTCAGTTACGCAGTAAACCCACCGGATTGTTCCGACCAATTCGAGGGCGTGGACAAAAACACTCCTGTATATGTTGATGAAGTCAATGCTTACAGAGCTGCCGACGGTTGGAAAGAATTTACATATATTACACCGCAGAATACAAAGATTCTGTTCGACAGCTACGAGAAGTTCACACAGGCCGCAAATGAGAATTTTGCTACAATAACATATGTGCGCGAGTTCAACAATACCGAATGGCAGGCTTTGTATGTGCCTTTTGAAATACCTGTAACCGAGGAGTTCCTCGATGAGTTTGAGGTGGCCGACCTTAACGACATTCGCCAGTATGACCGCGATGATGACGGCGTTGCCGACGAGACAGTTGTTGAGGCCTTTAAGGTTACAGACGGTGTGCTCAAAGCCAATTACCCATATCTCATACGTGCAAGGGAGACAGGAGAGAAGAATATCATTGTGACCGATGCCACACTCTACGCAACAGAGGAGAACAGTATCGACTGCTCATCGGTACACGAGAAATATACCTTTATCCCCACCTACAGCACAATTGCAGCTTCCTCACTCACCGGATGCTACGCTTTGAGCAGTGGCGTATGGCAACCTGTTGCCGATGACGCTTCACTCGGAGCTTTCCGCTTCTACCTGAGCATAGAGAACCGCGACGGCAATATGCAGGCTGCGCGGAACATCAGAATGCGCGTAATAGGCAAGGACACCGGCGATGGCACAACAAACATTGACAATATTTCAGATGCAAAAAATATGAATTCGGAGATGATTTATGATTTACAGGGCCGCCCCGTAACAACACCCGAAAAGGGGATATATATAGTAAATGGCAAGAAAGTATTATTTAAATAGATAAATTACTATGAAATTGAAATATAATAAGCCCACTGTTGAGGAGGCAGAACTCAACACTATGACAACGATTATGACCGGGTCTGTGATAACCGGAGTTGGCAACACTCCCTCTCGACCTGATGCTAATAGTCATCGTGGCGAATGGGGCGACCTTTGGAACAAGAACTGATTTTGACAGTAAACACATTTAAAAACATTTTTTTACACAAAAGAGGCTGATTCCGGTAATACAGACCGAAAGTCAGCCTCTTTTGTCATTCTCAACTTTTGCAAGTGAACCAGCAACTAGGCTCACCTGCAAAAGTCGGGGGAATAAAACTTTCTCACTCCTAAATCCTCGGTGGCCCGTGAGATATTCTTTCTATCATTGAACTCTTTATTTACTTTTTGTCGCTCAAAAAGTAACAAAAACGCCCGGCACAGAAGGTTCACGATTCTGCCGTAGGGGCAGACCGATGTGTCTGCCCAAAAAGTAGCACACAACAACAGGGCGCACACGCCGGTGACGCCCCTACATAAGAGAATAGCAGATAATAACACCGAAAAGTTTTGAGTAAGCCCCATAGAATTTGCAAGTGAGCCAGCAACTACACGGCCGTGGCCGCGCACCAGGTCATTGCAAAACAAAAAAGAGAGAAACAAATGTTTCTCTCTCGAAAGTAGCGGGGGAAGGGATCGAACCTCCGGCCTTTGGGTTATGAGCCCAACGAGCTACCACTGCTCCACCCCGCGATGCGGTTTTCAAAACTGATGCAAAGATAAGGCAACTTTATGTAATAACCAAATTTTTGGGCAGCATTTTCACGAAAAAGCCGTTTTTTATCCATTTTTAAGACTTTTGATATTGCACGAGTGTGCAAAAGAGCCTAAATTTGCGCTCACAAATGCATTTAGAAACCTAAACAGCTTCTTGAACATACAATGGCTACAATAGACACAAGAGAGCATCTTATAAAAGTGGCACGTCGCCTGTTTGCCAAACAGGGTATAGACAACATCACTATGAACGACATTGCAGTTGCTGCAAACCGCAGCCGCCGCACCGTCTACACCTATTTCCAAAGCAAGGAGGAGCTGCTCGAAGCATCTATTGAGATGGAGGTAAAAAAGATTTCGGCAGCCATAACAAAGGTAGCCACGTCGAACCTCTCGCCCGACAAGAAGATTGTAAAGCTCATATTTGTGCGCCTGCACGCCACACGCAGCATAGTACGACGCAACAGCGGCCTCCACGCAGAATATTTCAACAATGTGTGGATTGTGGAACACATACGCCGCACTTTCGATGCACGCGAAATTGCACTCTTCCGTGCAATTATTGCCGAGGGCAAGCAACAAGGGCTCTTCACAGTTGAAAGCCCCGACCTCGCAGCACGCTTCCTCCACTTCTGCCTCAAAGGCATTGAGATACCCTTTATCAACGGTATTGTGAGCAAGAACAATGACGACAAGTTCGTGGAGCACTTCACCGAGAAGATTATTCTCAACGCTCTGGGCCGTAGAAACATAACCGATTGACACCGCCATGAACATTCTCTACGAAGACAACCACATAATAGCGGTAAACAAGGCCGCAGGAGAGATTGTGCAGGGCGACAAAACCGGCGACAAGACCTTGTGCGATGCAATGAAAGCCTTTCTCAAAGAGAAATATGCCAAGCCCGGCAATGTGTTTGTGGGGTTGCCCCACCGCCTCGACCGCCCCGTGAGCGGCATTGTGGTACTTGCCAAGACAAGCAAGGCACTCGAAAGGCTCAACGAAATGTTCCGCACGGGAGCCGTAAAAAAGATATACTGGGCAATAACCAAAGAGTGCCCCGCAAAGCCCGAAGCCGAGCTTGAATGCTGGATATACCGCAACGAGAAAATGAACAAAAGTTTCGCCTACCCCAAAGAGGTAAAAGGCTCAAAGAAGGCCCTGCTGCACTACCGCCACATAGCCGCTTCGCAGAACTACAATCTCATTGAGGTGGAACTGAAAACAGGCCGTCACCACCAGATACGCTGCCAGCTTGCCTCCATCGGCTGCCCCATAAAAGGCGACCTGAAATATGGCGCAAAACGCTCGAACCCCGACGGCAGCATATCACTCCACGCCCGATATGTGGAGTTCATACACCCCGTATCGAAAGAACTCATACAAATTACCGCTCCCCTGCCCGCCGACAAGCTGTGGCAGAGTTTTGGAAAGTGATAATAGCCAAACAGCCGGCTACGATACGGCAAATTCTTACAATGGGGAACAAGGGATTATTATTTAACACGCTTTAATCTTATTTAACATTTCGGGGGGGTAATTACAGACCTTATATATAAATTTGTGCAATTTTAGAAGTTGGCAAGCACATTGCGCCGGCATCTTAACTAAAAAAACACAAATTTATAACCATTAAATAATTACCCCTATGAGAAAATTTACTCTAAAAACCCTGCTCACAGCACTGTTGTTGCAGTGTAGCACAATGGCCACAGTCCAAGGACAAACATTTAGCAACGGTTACTGGAGTTTCAGAATCACCGATACCACCGCAAAAACAGTAGAAATAACATACTATACATATTATTCTTCATACAATTATAGCATAAACATTCCATCTACTGTTCCATACAACAATACAACGTACCGCGTAACTTCGATTGGGGATCGAGTATTTATGAACAAGTTCAATCTCGTGTCTGTAAGCATACCCAACAGCGTAACAGCAATAGGTGACGATGCGTTCGAAGGTTGCGAAGACCTAACAAGCATAACCATACCAAACAGCGTAACATCGATAGGAAGCGATGCGTTCTATAATTGCATAGGACTAAAAAGCGTAACAATACCCAACAGCGTAACATCGATAGGAAGCGGTGCGTTCTATAATACCGTTTGGTACAATAACCAACCAAATGGCATTGTTTATGCAGGTAAAGTACTCTATGGATACAAAGGTATAATGCCCGCAAACACAAGTATAACCATTGGAGACAGTATATTAGGAATTGCCGGTAGAGCGTTCGCTAATTACAGCAACCTAACAAACGTTACAATTCCCAATAGCGTAACATCAATAGGTGACTATGCATTCAGTAATTGTAGTTGTCTCACCGGTGAACTTGTAATACCCAACAGTGTAACATCAATAGGGCAATATGCGTTCAATAATTGTAGTGGCCTCACCGGTGAACTTGTAATACCCAACAGTGTAACATCAATAGGAAAGTATGCTTTTTATGGTTGTAAAGGTCTTAAAAGTCTATACATAGGCAAAGCTATTGAGTCTATCGGTGAGTCCGCATTTGCAGGATGCTCCAAATTATTTGAAATTAAAATAGCTGCAATTTGGGCAATAACAGCACTTGAAAGCATTTTCGACACCGAAGTTTATAATAATGCCTATCTATATGTTCCAACCGATCGTCAGTATGCCTACTCAAAAGCCACTCCGTGGAGTAATTTTTACATTAAGGAAATGGACTTTGAGAGCGAAACAGAAAATGGAAGCAATATTACGGGTGATGTAAACAACGACGGCGCGGTAAATGTTGCCGATGTTACGAAACTTGTGAACATAATCCTCGGCAACGAGTAAAGTTCCGCTTTTAGATAAAACAACCTCCGCAAGGCAAAAACCTTGCGGAGGTTGTTTATAAATTCTGGCTACCGAGAAAGTTTACCCCTCCTTTTTAGCATAGCGCAGCACCGAGGCATTGCCGCGGCGGAACAGTTCACGCGCAGTGCCCATCACCTGCTCGGCTGTCACTGCGCGGTAATTCTCAACCTCTTGCAAATGCAGGCGTGCATCGCCACGCAGTTCGGCAAGAGCAAGATTGTTCGACAGGCTCTCGCCGCCAAGATTACGGAAATATAATTCCGATTCGAAGCGGTTCTTCACCTTTTCAAGCTCTTCGGCCGGCACAATATTCTCTTTCAGTTCGTCGAGCTGTTCCCAAATGGCAGCCTCCGCTGCATCGAAAGTTACTCCGGGGGCCACACGCGAGTATATCGAGAAGAGCCCTGGGTGCTCGCTCCCCGATATGAAGGCATCTATCTTTGTAAAAAGGCGTTGCTGCTTCACAAGGCGTTGCAACAGCCGCCCCGAATAGCCGTTGGATAGAATGTCCGATATTACATCACAAGGGAAGTAGTCGGCATTGCTCCTGCCACCCATATGAAATACCATATAGAGCGCATTTTCGGGCACATTGCGCAATGCAGTCTTGCGCCTCATACGCACCTGGCGCGGCTCCTGTGGCAGCTGCGGATGCACAAAGTTCTTTGCCGGCAAGGGACCGAACCACTTTTCGCTCCACTCCATTACCTGTTCAAAGGGAATATCGCCCACCACGGCAAGGATTGCATTGTCGGGGGCATAATAGCGGTTGTAGAAACGGCGTATGTCGGCTGCCGGCACCGTGGCAATGTGCGACAGCTTGCGGCCTATGGTACACCAGCGATAGGGGTGTTTCTTGAATGCCATTGCACGCAACAGGTGGCTCACATCGCCGTATGGGCGGTTGAGGTCGCCCTGCTTGAACTCCTCCATCACCACCTTGCGCTGCACATCAATCTTTTTGGCATTGAGCGAGATGTTGCGCATACGGTCGCTCTCCATCCAAAAGGCAAGTTCGGCGTTCTGTTTGGGAAGCGATATGTAATAGTTTGTAATGTCGTTGTTGGTGTAGGCATTGTTCTCGCCACCGGCTCGCTCCAATGGCTCGTCGAACGACGGCACTGCGGCTGTTCCCTCGAACATAAGGTGTTCGAGCAGGTGGGCAATGCCTGTGTATTCGAAATTCTCGTTCTTTGCACCCACCGCATAAAGGAGATTCACATAGACCATCTGCGAGCCTATGCTGCGGTGATGCACTATGCGCAGTCCATTGGCAAGCGTTGCTCTACTTATCTCCATTGGGAAGCAGGGTTACTTTCTTTATTACGACATCCTTCAATGGGCGTTCGTGCACATCGAAATCGACTGCCGAAATAGCCTCTACAACCTCAATGCCCTCTATTACCTCGCCAAAGACAGTGTAGTAACCGTCGAGGTGGAAAGCACCACCCTCCTCTTTGTAGCCGCGACGCTGCTCCTTGGTGTAACTCCACTTCTTGCCAGCCATTGCCGAGTCGGTCTTTTCGCTGAACATATGAATCATATCGTTCAGTTCACGTTTCTTCTGGGCACTCTTCTTGCTTTCGGCATAGAGTTTGTTTATCTTGTCGGCATAAGGTTTCTGCAAGTTCTCGTACATAAGGCGGCGCAAGGTCTTGTTGTACTTCACCTCGTGGGCATCGAGGTTCTTGTCGTACACCTTTTTGCCTGTGATTATATAGAACTGACAACCCGAAGAGGATATCCCCGGTTTGAGGCTCGCCGCAGAGAGAGCACCGCGTTTGTGCCAGCGTTTCTCCACATCAATTTCCATTGGCACATTATAGCTTACTTCGGTCGTACCCAACTTCACGCCCTTTGCCGCACCACGCGATTTTGGGTCGCCGGCCTGTATCATAAAACCCTGTGACACGCGGAAGAAGAGTTGCCCGTCGTAAAAGCCGTTCATCACAAGGTTTACAAAATTCTTGCGGTGCAGCGGTGCATCCTTGTAGAGTTTTATCTTGATATCGCCCATAGATGTCTGCATAAGCACATACTGGTCGCAGTCGGGACTGCTGTCGTTCAATTCTCTTATTCCGAACTCGCCGGCCGGGGCTTCGCCCTGCGGAGCCGAACAGGCACACACAAGCAACAATGCAAGAAGTGGCAGATATAAACTTTTCATAACCGATATTTATTGTTAAAACATTTACGCGCCACACAGCGGTGGCAGTACCTATTTGAGGTTTTTACCAAAGGTACATATATTTTCTTAAAAAAAGCAGTTGTGAGGGATAAAACTTCATAAAAAGCACACAACCGCACCGCGTCGCGCGTTCTAAAAAAGAAAAATATAAAAAACCGACGGTAAAAAGGGTAATAATAGCGTTTTTTTTGATTACTTTGCGCAGTTATGGTACAAGGCATAAGGAAAGGAAAGTTCATAAGAGTTTTGGCAATTGCGGTTGCCGTTCCCATAGTGTTGCTATGGGTTCTTCTGCTTCTGCTCTACCTGCCTCCTGTACAGGAGTATGCCACACGAAAGATTTCGGAGGCTGTGGCTGCCAACAGCGATTTTGAAATAAACGTAGGCAGCGTGGGACTCTCTTTCCCGCTGAAACTTGCAATAAAGGATTTCCTGCTCACACAAAAGGAAGACACCATAGCCGAGGGAGAGGAGATTGCAGTGAGCGTGGGGCTGTTGCCGTTGATGAAAGGGGAAATTGAGGTCGATTACCTGTCGCTCGAAAACATTGCCGTCGACACACGCGACATAATTGAAAGCACACGCATAAAAGGCAAGGTAGGTTATTTGAGAACCGTGGCGCGAGGCATCGACCTTGTAGCCGAGAAGGCTAATATAAAGCAACTGAACCTGCACGACACCGAAGTGAACATAGATATTGCCAAGAGCAACACCGCAAAGGAGAGTTCCACACCCTTGAAATGGGTTTTTGAACTGCAAAAGGGCAATATCGAAAATGTAAAGGTTGCAGTAAACATACCGGCCGACTCATTGAGCATTGCAACAAGCGTGGGCGAATTCAACACCAAAGGGGTTGTAGCCGATATTGGCAACAGCCTGTACAGCACTGCACGGTTGGAGATCGAAGGCACTTCGTTCCTGTTCGACAATGCAGCAAGAAGGCGCAGTGGAACAACCCCCGTTGTAATAAGCGGTATAACCCTGCAAGGAAAAAATATAACATACCACCACCCCATATATGCCGCAAAGATTGAGAAACTCGCATTTGCCCAGGATGGCGGCATAACCATAACGGAAGGAAAACTCACCGTAGAGACCGACGAAAAAGGCGTAAACATACCTGTCATTGATATAAGAAGTGCCAACGGCACGTTCATCAATGGCAAAGCACTGCTGCCACTCGACATTAAAACCGCAACAGCCATAAATGCCGACATTACAGCACACGTAGAGAGGCGCGACACGGAGATGTTTTTCGTCACCCCCATAAAAGGAGCGACCGACTCGTTGCTCGATGCCCGCATACTGTTGAGCGGCACAACCGCCGATGTAAAAATAGATACCGCCACAATAACAATACCGCAGATTGCCGCAATAAGCCTCAACGGAGGGGCCAAGAACATTACCGACAACCGAAAGAGAGAAGCAACATTAACCCTCAATGGAGAAATCACAAACAGCAATGCCTTTACCGGACACAAGAGCACTGCCACACCGACACCCCTGTTTATAGAGGGTGAAGCGAAGCTGCAAGGCGATTTATGCTACACCAACCTGCTGCTCACCGGCAAAGGAGAGGGAGAAATCACCGCCTTCTACGACATAAACAGCGGTTCATACGATACAAAGGTGGCAACCGATGAACTTGACATAAATGCCTCGCTGCCCGCCCTGCCGCTCACAAAACTCACGATGCGTGCAGCCCTGTCGGGGCAAGGCATCGACATCTTCGACGGCAATACATACTACCAGCTTATAGCCGACATTGACAGCCTCCACTACAACCGTTCGGCATTGAGCGACATTACAATGAGCGCCTATCAGGCCAACAATATTGCCTTGCTCTCTATGCAATCGTACAACCGCGATGCCGACCTCACGTTGCTGTCGAGCAACCACATCGACACCCTTAAAATAACCACCGACACCAAGCTGAACATAAAGCACATCGACCTTGCCGCCCTGGGATTGGGCAATGAGCCTGTAAGCGGTGGTATAAACGTGGAGATAAAGGCGCAAAGCGACCTGCACGAAACACACAGCCTCAAACTCAAAGGTTCAGACATTGTGCTTGACACAGGCAAAAAGAGGTACACCCCCGCACCGCTCGACATTGATATTGCGACAGCACCCGACGGCTCGCACATAAATGCACGCAACGGCGATTTCACGCTCGACGGCACGCTTGAAGGCGGATACACGCAGCTGTTGAGGCAGATAGAAAGTTTGCAGGCTATGTTGCAGCACTCTTTCACACAGAAAGAGCCGTTCCGCGTTACGGAACTTGGCAATATATTGCCGGCAACAGACATAAGAATAAATTGCGGGCGCGACAACATTGTTGCCAACCTGCTTGCGGTGCAAGGAGTGAACTTTGACGATGTACAGCTCACCGCCGCCCTCGACAGCATAAAAGGCATTGCCCTGCACGGCAAGGCCGACAGACTGTCGGCTGCCGGTTTCAAGAGCGACACCATAAAGATAAACGTGCGACAGCGGGGCGACAACATCGTATTCAACACTATGGCACTCAACAGGGCAAAAGAGAAGAAGGAGCAGTTCACTGCCGCCATACGCGGAGAGTTGCAGAAAGACACTCTTAATACAGACATATTCTTTAAAGGGCACAGCGACGATAGCAAGACAAGCATAAGCAGCACCACATACATAATGCCGCAGAAGCTCGACATACGCTTTGCCCCGTCGGCCTACTTCCTGGGCACGCCCATAACCATAAACCGCGACAACCACATAAGCATTGGCAAGGAGTATGCCGTAAGTGCCAACCTCACCGCAACCGACAGGAACAACGCGGGACTGCACCTCTACACCATTGAGGACAGCACGGCAAAGCACGATATAACGCTCGAACTGTACAACATTGACCTGGGCACCCTCACCGGCACAATGCCTTTTGCACCCGACATTGCCGGAAGAGTGAACTGCGACATCCACTACCGCAACGACAACAGCGGCGAGATGTTCAGCGGCGACATACGCGGCGATAGCATTGCATACGAGGGCACATACATTGGCAATGAGATTGTCGAGGCCGTTTACCTGCCCAAGAAGAGCGGTTCGCACTACCTTGCACTGCTGCTCCACCACGATGAAGAGGAGGTGCTGAACCTGCACGGCGACTACAACGACAACAGCAAGATGATTACGGGCGAAACTACCATAACGCATTTCCCGCTTAAAATAGCCAACGCATTCATCAAAGAGAGCAACCTCGACATCAACGGGCACCTCGACGGCTACCTCACACTCGACGGGAATATAACCGCCCCACGCTCCGACGGCTACATAAGGTTCGACTCTGTAAACCTCGATGCCCCCTTGCTGGGCAGCCGTCTGCGCCTTGTAAACGACAAGGTGGAGATTAAGGAGAACAAGATGATGTTCGACAACTTCAACATTTATGCAAAGGGCGACACCCCTTTTAACATCGACGGAAACATTGATTTTTCCAACCTGCTCACTCCCCTTTTCGACATAAGAATGAGGGCACGCAACTATGCGCTGGTGGATGCACGCAGGCAAAAGAACTCCATTGTGTACGGCAACCTGAACCTCAATATAAATTCCACCATAAAGGGACCGGCAAATTCATTAAGGATAAACGGCGGCGCAACCATTCTGGGCAATACCAATGTAACATACGTGATGGAGGAGAGCGGAATTGCCAACAACAACGAGTTCGACGGGCTTGTGGAGTTCGTGAACTTCAAGGAACCTGCAAGCGCAAAGCCCAAAGAGGAGATGCCGCAGCTTGGCAACATAACAATGGCCATAACGCTCGACATCGAGGAGAGCGCGTGGATAAACGCCGACCTCACCCCCGACCGTAGCAGCTACATACAGTTGCAGGGGGGTGGCCTGCTCAATATGAACTACAACAACGAGGAGGGGCTCACGCTCACGGGCCGCTACACGCTCAACAACGGCGAAATGAAATACAGCCTTCCTGTCATCCCTTTAAAGACATTCAACATAAGCCCCGGCAGCTACGTCTACTGGACCGGTGATGCACTTAACCCCACACTGCACATAACGGCACTTGAAAGAGTTGTAGCACCGGTGAGCTTCGACGGCGGCAACAGCCAGCCTGTGGCATTTGACGTGGGAGTCGATTTGAGCAACTCGCTCGACGATATGGGCCTGAATTTCACTATGAGAGCACCCGAAAACGCAGTGATACAGGACGAGCTCAACGCCCTCGACACCGAAACCATGAACAAATATGCCGTAACTATGCTTATAACGGGAGCATACGTGGGCAGCAAGGGCGGCCTCACCGTTTCCAATGCCCTGACATCGTTCCTCGATGCAAAAATAAACGACATCGCGGGCAACGCAATGAAGGATGTGAGCATAAACGTGGGAATTGCCGATGTGGAGAACGAGGAGACGGGCGGCTCATATATGAATTACAGTTTCAGTTTCGCAAAAAGATTCTGGAACGACCGCCTGACCATTGTCGTGGGGGGCGAGGTAAACAGCGGCGACCGCCCCGACAACAACCAGAGTTTCATTAACAACATATCGCTCGAATGGAAGATAAGCAACAGCGGCAACCGTTACCTGCGCATCTTCTATGACAAGAACTATGAGTCGATACTCGAAGGAGAGATAACCGAAACAGGTGTGGGATATGTCTACAAGCGCAAGTTCAATAACCTTAACGAACTCTTATATTTCAAGAAACGCGACAAGGAACCCGCAGCAAAGAGCAAAAAAGCAAATGAGGAATAGAATAATATACATACTGCTTGCATTAACACTTATCGGTTGCAATTCCACCCGCCACATAGCCGATGACGAACAGCTGTACACCGGCATAAAGAAGATAACCATTGCCGATGAGAAGGAGTATGCCACCACTGCAACAGGGCAAGAGGCTGTGAGCGAGGTCATTGCAGCACTCTCGTGCGCACCCAACGGCTCCATTGCCGGCAGTTCACGCATAAGGACCTTTTCGGTGGGACTGTGGTGGTACAATACCTTCTACAACAGCAAGGGAAAGGTGGGCAAATGGCTGTTCGACACGTTCGGCAAGAGCCCGGTGCTCATATCGAAAGTGAACCCGGAGCTGCGTGCACAGGTGGCAAGCAACGTACTCAAATATTACGGATACTTCAACGGAGCGGTAACCGAGGAGATTATCACCGACAAAAAGAACAGCAAGAAGGCAAAAATTGCATACCACATTACCCTTAACAGGCCCTACACATACGACAGCATAGAGTACCGCAACTTCACGGGAAAAGCCGACAGCCTCATAAAAACCACTAAACACGAACGGCTCATACAGAGCGGCGGCCAGTTCAGTGCCAACGGTATGAACAAGGAACGGGAGAGAATAAGCACCCTGCTGCGTAACAATGGTTACTACTATTACCAGCCCTCGTTCACAAAGATATATGCCGACACCATAAACAACCCCGGCAGAGCCGACATACTCATAGAACCGCAAAAGGGATTGCCGGCACGCAGCAACCGCCCCTACACCATTGGCGACATAAAGATACAGCTGCTCAACAATAATGCCACAGCCGGCAACATAGCCGCCGACACGCTTAAAAGGCGAAACGTAACCTATATATATAATGCAAAGAAAGCACCTGTACGTATGGGTACACTGCTGCGCAACATATACCTGCGCACAGGCGACCTATACTCGCAACAGCAGCAACAGTTGTCGTTGCAGCAGATAAGCAAGATGAATATATTCAGCGGAACCGCCTTCAACTTCACCCCGCGGGGAGAGAGCGACACACTCGACCTGGCAATAACCGCACAAATGGACAAGCCATACGATTTCACGTTTGAACTGAACCTTACATCGAAAAGCAACGACCAGGTGGGGCCCGGCAGCAAGATAAGCCTGTCGCGCAAGAATCTCTTCCGCGGTGGCGAAACGCTCACACTCGCACTCAAAGGCTCGTACGAATGGCAGACGGGAGAAAAGACCGACGAGGACCACAGCCTCATAAATTCCTGGGAGATGGGAGCCGACATAACACTCTCGTTCCCACGCCTGTTCCTGCCCATAGTGCACCGCCGATACCTGCGTGTGCCGGCATCGACATCGTTCAGGGTATATGCCAACCGGCTTAACCGTTCGGGATTTTTCAGAATGGTGCAGGTGGGAGGCGATGCCACATACAAGATATTCTCGCACAGCACCACCACACACACCATCACCCCGTTCCGCCTCACATTCGATATGTTGCGCAGCACAACCAGGAAGTTCGATGCCATTATTGCCGACAACCGCTCGCTGCAAAACAGTTTCCGCGACCAGTTCATACCGGCGATGCAGTACACATACACATACGACAATACCAACACAAGACACCGCAATAAAACCCGCTTCGACGGCTCCATCACTGCCGCCGGAAACGTAACATCACTGCTCCTGTATGCCTGTGGCGAGAAGTGGAGCGAAAAGAACAAGAAAGTTTTTGAGAACCCATATGCACAATTCATAAAACTCACTGCCGAGTGGCGACAGCTTTACCGTATAAATTCGGGCAACTACATTGCCACACGAATAATGGCCGGTGTTCTGCACTGCTATGGGAACTCGGAGTATGCCCCATACAGCGAGCAGTTCTATATTGGAGGTGCCAACAGCCTGCGTGCCTTCACGGTGCGCACAGTGGGCCCCGGCAGTTACCACCCCGCTGCCGAGACACGCTATTCGTACCTCGACGAAACAGGAACACTCAAATTCGAGGCAAACATTGAATACAGGTTCAGAATTATATCGCAACTGCACGGCGCACTCTTTATCGATGTCGGGAATGTGTGGCTTATGAAAGAGGACGAGAACCGCCCCGGCGGATTGTTCGAGATGAAAAATTTTGGCAAACAGCTGGCACTCAATACAGGGTTCGGCGTGCGCTACGACCTGGATTTCCTGGTGTTGCGCCTCGACTTCGGACTGGGCCTGCACGCACCCTACAAGACAAAGCGTAACGGCTACTTCAACCTGTCGCCATTCGGCGATGGTTTTGCCTGGCATTTTGCAATAGGATATCCTTTTTAAAAAAAGAGTACAAAATATTGTTTAAAAAGAAAACAATTATTTATCTTTGCGATAAAACGTGAAGATAGACTGCACTCGCTGCAAGAAACATCAAAACATATTATGTGTTTCTCGCTCGATTGTTGCTATATTTGCAGTAACTGCAAGAGAATGCCGAGAACCGAGCCGCAACCGACTACCCTTCACGACACAAACAGACAGAACTTATTTTATTTAATCTATAAAACTAAACTAATATGAAACCTACACTTTTTGTATTGGCTGCCGGTATGGGTAGCCGTTATGGCGGTTTGAAACAGTTGGACGGTCTGGGCCCCAACGGTGAAACAATTATGGACTACTCTATCTTCGATGCTATCCGTGGCGGATTCGGCAAGCTGGTATTCGTTATCCGTAAAGATTTCGAGCAGGACTTCCGTGACAAGGTATTGAGCAAGTACGAGGGCCACATTCCCACAGAACTCGTGTTCCAGGCTATCGACAACCTTCCCGAAGGCTTCACAGCTCCCGCAGAGCGCACAAAACCCTGGGGTACAAACCACGCTGTTCTTATGGGTAAGGATGTTATCAAAGAACCTTTTGCTGTTATCAATGCCGATGACTTCTATGGCCGCGATGCATTCGCCGTTATGGGCAAATGGTTGAGCGAACTTCCCGAAGGCAGCACAGGCAAATACAGCATGGTAGGTTTCCGCATCTGCAACACATTGAGCGAGAACGGCAGCGTTGCACGCGGCATTTGCTCAAAGAACGAGCAAGACCTGCTTACCGGTGTTGTTGAGCGCACAGAAATTATGCGCGTTGACGGCACTATCTGCTACAAGGACGAGGAAGGCAACTGGCAGCCCGTTGGCGAGCAGACTCCCGTTTCAATGAACTTCTGGGGCTTCACACCCGACTACTTCAAGTACAGCGAGGAGCAGTTTGTTGACTTCCTCAAAGCCAATGCCGACAAACCCAAGGCAGAGTACTTCATTCCTCTTGTTGTTGACAACCTCATCAACAGCGGCGAAGCTACTTGCGAGGTTCTCGACACCACAGCTAAGTGGTTCGGCGTTACATACGCTGCCGACCGCCCTGCTACTGTTGAGAAGATAAAGTCACTCGTTGACGCAGGCGAATATCCCAACAAATTGTTTTAATTGAATACAGGATATTGTTTCTTCCGGGCCACCCCTAAAAGGTGGCCCGTTTTTTTGTTCGGCAGCAAATTCCATGGGACTTACTCAAAACTTCTCGGTGTTATTGTCGGCTATTCTCTCAATTAAGCGAAGATTTCTGCTACACTTTTTGAAAAAAGTGCACAAAAACGTGGGCAGTCGTACTTACCAGTCGGCACTTGCTTTGCTCACAAGTCGCTGCTACGCCTGCGACATTCTTCGGTCGCTTCGTGCCTTGCCGCTCACTACTG
>SUXO01000007.1 GCA_015060885.1 Bacteroidales bacterium | reverse complement strand
TTGTAAAATTTTTATTTGTTGCCTAAAAAAGGCGATTAGTCTGATTTGCTGGCCGGAATTAAAAGTACATCAAATTATTTGACGGTTGTTTTAAAGTTCCTTACTCTTATACACCGATTCTAAAAAAGAATCTTTTGTTGTACTGCTTGTCTGTATGGAATGTTTTCAAGGATCATCTTGCTTGCACGGCGCAGAGCTTTGCAGTTCCTTGCCGAAAGCGAGTGCAAAGGTAAGGCAAATTTTTATAACACCAAACTTTTTGAGAAGAAAATTCGATAAAAAATCAAATATTTTAAAATACAACTTTTTTAATAGTTATTTTTAAAACATTTTGCACAATTTTAAAACATTTTGCTCTTTTTTACAACAAACCCCGCATGCAATTATTCTTATTTTTTTTACAACTTCTTTTTTAGAACACCAACTTTATGTATCTTCGCAAAAGAAAACAACAGGAAGCACTCCCCTTTATACCTTATTATATATATGATAGACAGAAGCACAATAGAACAGATTATGGACACGGCCAAAGTGGAAGAGGTTGTGGGCGATTTCGTAGCACTGCGCAAGCGCGGTGTCAATATGATTGGCTTGTGCCCGTTCCACAACGAAAAGACACCATCGTTCACCGTGTCACCTGCAAAAAACCTATGGAAATGCTTCGGTTGCGGAAAGGGAGGAAAGCCCGTGCACTTCATTATGGAGCACGAGCAGCTGAACTACTACGAAGCCTTGAAATGGCTGGCGAGAAAATACAATATAGAGGTTAAGGAACGTGAGCTGTCGAACGAAGAGAAGGAGCGCGAAAGCAAGCGTGAGAGCCTCTTCGTCATAAACCAATATGCACAGCAGTTTTTTGTGAACGCCCTGCACAACAGCGAAGAGGGGAAAGCTATCGGGCTTGGATACTTCCGCCACCGCGGACTGAACGACGAAACCATAGAGAGATTCGGGCTCGGATATGCACCCGAACGACGCGACGCGCTTGCCACCACTGCCATTGCAGCCGGCTACAATGCCGACCTCATTGCACAGACAGGCGTGTGCTACAAGAACGACGAAGGCAAACTTAAAGACCGTTTCTGGGGGCGTTGCATATTCCCCGTTCACACAATTTCGGGCAAGGTGGTTGCTTTCGGCGGCCGCATTTTGCAGAACAACACAAAGGCTGCGAAGTATGTGAACTCGCCCGAATCGGACATATATCACAAGAGCGACCACCTCTACGGCCTCTATTTTGCCAAACAGGCAATAATGCAGAAGGACCGATGCATACTTGTCGAGGGCTACCTCGATGTAATATCGATGTACCAGGCCGGCATAAAGAATGTTGTGGCCTCATCGGGTACATCGCTCACCACCGGGCAGATAAGGCTGATACACCGTTTCACAAATAACGTGACACTGCTATACGATGGCGACAAGGCCGGAATTAAAGCATCGCTCCGCGGAACCGATATGCTGCTCGAAGAGGGCATGAACATCAACGTGGTTCTATTGCCCGACGGAGAGGACCCCGACAGCTATGCACAGAGCCACAGCACCGAGGAGTTCGAAGAGTACATAAACCGCAACAAGGTCGATTTCATACGCTTCAAGACCAACCTGCTGCTCGACGAAGTGGGCGAAGACCCCGTGGCGCGCGCCAACCTTGTGGGCGACATTGTAAAGAGCATTGCAGTCATACCCAATGAAATTCTGCGCAGCGAATACATAAAAAAGTGCAGCGAAATGCTCAACGTAGGCGAGGGGCTATTGGTAAAAGAAACAGCCAAGCTACGCAAAAAGCACACCGAGGAGATGCAGAAACGGATTACCGGCAGCAGCGACACAACCAGCGAGGAGGCCGACAATTCAACAGCCGCGCCGGCTGCACCGACAGAGTTCCAGAAGAGCGTGCTCGAAAACTATGCAGGCAACCCGCTGCACAACAAGGAGAGAGCCATAATACAGTACCTGCTGCGCAACGGCGACAAACTGTTGCAAGTACCCGAAGACACAGCGTCGAACACCCCCGCATTTACCGAGACTGTCATTTCGCACCTATACTATTCGTTTCACGAAGACGGGATAGAACTGAGCCACCCGCTATACAAGCGCATCTTCGAAGAGGCATCGGAACACGCCGGCGACATAAACTTCAACCCCGAACACCACTTCCTTGCCCACCCCGACAGCGAAATATCGCGCCTTACCGCCGACCTTTGCGGTGAGCGATACATATTAAGCAAGTTCTTTACCGAACAGGCAAGCAACGAGGAGCGTAACGAGATGGCCATACTGTTTGAGCAGACGACACGCCTTGCCATCGCCTACAAGCACAGCATAATAGACGAAATGCTGAAAGACACAATGACGCAACTCAAAAACCCGGCCATTGCCGGCAACGCCGAAAAAGCCATGGAACTGATGGAGAACTTCAAGTTCCTTAAAGAGACACAACAGGCACTCAACAACCAGTTGCAGAATTACGGGTTCGGCTCAGCCGCGTTTAATGTATAAAACGTGGGTGACCCAAAAGTGAAATGGGTCACCCACGTTTGTAGGGAGGTTGGATAAAAAGAGCTATTTTTAGGCTTGCGAAGCCCGAAAAAACGCAGTTTACTAAGCGTAAATGAGTATTTTTCGGTCAAGCGTAACAACAAAAGAGCCTTTTTAGTCAGCCTCTTTTTTATCACTGTTTGTTTATCTCTACAAGGCTCTGAATGAAGAGCATCTTCTTCTGACGACGTTTCCAAGTACTTTGAGAATCCTTGAACAGTATATCATCGTTATTTTTGGAGCCCACCACTATGGTAAACGGCTCTTCGAACTTATACATTTCGAACCACAGGGAACTGTCGATATAAGCACGGAAACGGTTCTTCCAAGTAAAACGTTTCTTCTCGTTATATATCTTTTCTATCGGGTACCCGAACTTGCGACCATCGGGCAACAGCACGAAAAGCGAATCAATGTTTGTCATCCCTTTGGTGTAGCAGGTAGCAGTTATACTTGCATTATCACGGGCATCGATGTGGGTGTAATCGTAACGCAATTTGCGAGCCTTTGCCCCGCCCGCGTGGGCCATTTTCATCTCTTTAACAAAAAACAACTTACCCTCCCCGTGAACATTCATAAAGAAGGAATTGCTGTACGTCTGCGACGATGCGCACAATGTACTACACATAAAAACTAAAAACAGTACTCTTTTCATATCAGCAGACCGGGATATTTATAGCAAAATGGCGACAATAAAAAACTTGCGCCGGATAATTCAGGCGCAAGTTTATAAGTTTCTACGGGATTATTCGCCGTAAACAACAGTTGTGTGAGTGTTGATGATACCCAAGATTGAAGATTTCTTGCTATCAACGTGGCTGATCTTCTTGATACCTGCTGAACGGGCAGCTGTCTGGATAGAAGCATCACCGGTAGCGATAAGGCCAAGATAGCTGACAGCCTCAGATGTACCAACCTTTGAACCCAAAGTGTTAGCTGTTACCATTTCACCCTGTGCCAAGTCTGTATAAAGAGCACCTGTACCGGCTACTGTACCAAGACCAGCGCAGCTTGCCAATGTCATTGCAACTGCAACTGCAAAGATAGATTTAACTAATTTTTTCATAGTAATTATTGTTTTTGGTTAAAAAGCATGCAATTATACTACTTTTTAGCCAAATTACCCCCCGAATAGTTAAATATTGTTAACAACGCAAAATATTTCTATTTCACCACTTCCTGCACCGGATTGTTTTGTATAAGCATTAGCTGTTACGCAAGAGATTCATAAACTCCTCGCGTGTTTTTGCCTGGTTAAAAGCTCCGCAGAAATCGGATGTAGTTGTTATGGAGTTCTGTTTCTTTATGCCGCGCATCTGCATACAGAGGTGCTGCGCTTCGACCACGACCATAACCCCAAGAGGGTTAAGGGTGTTCTGTATACACTCCTTTATCTGCAATGTGAGGCGTTCCTGCACTTGCAGACGACGGGCAAAAGCATCGACTACACGGGCAATCTTGCTCAACCCTGTTATGTAGCCATTGGGAATGTACGCAACGTGTACCTTGCCGAAAAAGGGCAACATATGATGCTCACACAAGGAATAGAAGTCAATATCCTTCACTATTACCATCTGCTTGTAGTCCTCCTTGAACATTGCTCCGCGGAGTATTGCTTCGGGGTCTTCCTTATACCCTGCTGTCGCTTCGAGCACAGCGCGGGCTACCCTGTCGGGGGTTTTTACAAGCCCTTCACGGCTGCCGTCCTCGCCTATCGCATCGAGCATTTGACTGCAACTCTGCATAAGCATCTCCTTGGCCTTTTCTGTATCGTGTGACATAGTTGCGCTTATTATATTAATAAGGTAAATTTATAAGTGTCTTTCTAACCGAAATCTCTTTGAATTTTCGGGTAGCTTTCAATTTATACATAACCGCCTCGGCCTCTTCGCGTGTGCGGTAATCGCCATACTGGCAGGAGCGGATGGGCGACTCAAAGACCACATAGACCTCGGCACCCGGAAAGTTTTCGCGCATATATTGCGCCCATTTGTTAGCCTCCTCACGTGCAGTGCGGGAGTTATTGCCCGAATATACCATTACGCGGTAACCCTCGACCTGTGTGGTCTTTACAGCCACCTTGCCCATTAGGCTGTCGAGTTGTGCCGGCTGGTGTATGCGCACCGTACCCTTACCGGGTTCGTCGCGCTGCAATTCCTGCACAATAGTATTCTGCGCCCCTGCATAAAGGGCACAGAATATTATTGACAGAAGTATTATTCCTCGTTTCATTCAATTACTTGAAAGCGTCGATAATACCTTTGAAATCGGCAACTTTGAGAGCTGCACCACCGATGAGACCACCGTCAACGTTGGGGTTGGCGAAAAGTTCCTTTGCGTTGCTGGGCTTGCAGCTGCCGCCATAGAGGATAGATGTGTTCTCGGCAACCTCGTTACCATATTTCTCGGCAATGGTCGAGCGGATGTAAGCGTGAATCTCTTCGGCCTGTTCGGGAGTAGCGGTAAGACCGGTACCGATAGCCCATACGGGCTCGTAAGCCAAGATGATTTTTGAGAAGTCCTCGGCCGAAAGGTCGTAGAGCGAACCTGCCAACTGACTGTACACTACCTGGTTCTGGATACCCTGCTCGCGTTCCTCTTTCACCTCACCGATGCAGAAGATGGGTGTAAGGCCGTTTGCAAGAGCAAGCTGTACCTTCTCTTTAAGAATTTCGGCTGTTTCGCCATAGTAAGCACGACGCTCCGAGTGACCAAGAATTACATATTTGGCACCTGTCGATGCAACCATAGAGGCTGATACCTCGCCTGTGTAAGCACCCGATACTTTGTCGGCGCAGTTTTCGGCACCAACACCAATGATAGCCTCATCGACAATGGGAGTAACCGATGCAAGGTGAATGAAAGGAGTGCAGATTACTACATCGCAGTTAGGTTTGTCGGCTGTCAAAGCCTCGTTGAGCTCTTTTGCAAGAGCGATGCCCTCTTGAAGATTCATATTCATCTTCCAGTTTCCGGCAACAATGTTCTTTCTCATTTTTGTTTAAATTTAAAAGGTTTGTATTAGGTTATATATCACTTGTTTTGTTTGTCATTTTTTATTTCGGCAGGCTTCTGCACAAACATATCCAGAAAAAGGATTACAGCCACGGGGCCCGCAAAAAGCAGCAACCAGAAGAGCCACCCGCGCATAAATTCCACATACCCGCCGCTTGCGAGCAACGACTCGCCTTGCGACATCTTGTCGACATCGGGCACGTCGGTTATATTCCACTTTTCAACTATATATCCGTCTTTTATAAGCAGCAGGCCCGGATTGGCACGTACCATTGTTTTAAGCGCAATGTCATCGGCCCACAGAAGGGAGTATTCTGCCCCTGTGCGACGACACCACACCTCAACAGCATCGTCGGCCGAGGAGGTTGCAGCATAGAAGCGCATATCGTTATCTTCGCAATAGTCATATATGTCGTTTATCTTGTCGACACGGCTTTCGTCGGCCACTTCGAGCGACTCCATCACCACCAGCACCACATAACCTGTATCGGCCAAAATTTCGGCTGCAAAATCTTCACCTGTCGCACGGTCGAGGAACGCAAAATCGTTCACTGTGGCCCGCCGCCCCTCCTTCACCAGCCTGTTGCTGCTGCCAATATAGTTCCAGGTACTGTCGGGCAAAGAGCCGGTCGCAAATGTCCGTTGCTCACCGCCCTTCTCATAAACGGATGTGGTTTCATAGACGGGCGGAACATCCTCCACAGCCTCGCGCAGATTGGTACCAATTGCATAGGGGCGGAAATCAATCACCGGCAAGTGCCACACGCTCATACCTTCGACAAGCAATATATATGCAAGCGCAAAGAGCACAGCCATCCAACGGTTCCTGCTGCTCAAACAACGCCTGTATAAAGAATTTTTGGCAACCACAACAACCGCCATAGCCAACAGAAAGACGTTCTTTGCAAATGTCTGCCAATTGCCAAGCAACAATGCGTCACCGAAACAACCGCAGTCGGGCACAGGGTTCTCTATGGCTATATATAGCGTGAGCGGGGTATAGAACAGCAGAATGAGCAAAGTGAATGTCGCAACCGTCTTACGCCAAATGCCTGTGAGCAGGAAAAAGCCTACTATAAACTCCACTCCACTGAAAAGCAGAGCAAAGAAAAGTATCCAGGGTGAAGAGAGTTGCACAAGGTCGAGTGCAACGGAATATTCCGTCATCTTGTACATAAAGCCAACAGGGTCGACAGCTTTTACAAAGCCCGACACCATAAACACCACCGCAAGCAGCACACGACAGGCATTGACAAGCAGTGTGGTGAGCAATATGCGTTTAGTCGGCGATACCATTCTTTATGAGCCCGAATACTGCATAGTTTATCATATCCATATAATTGGCATCGACACCCTCGGACACCTTTGTAGCACCTTCAAGTTCCTCAATCTGCTTTGTGCGCCATATTTTTGTGAGGATGAGGTCAGTGTACGAAGTGGTGCGCATACCCCTCCACGCCTCGTTGTAGTCGTGGTTTTTCCTCTTCATAAGTTCAAGGGCGGCCTGCGCCTTCTTGTCATAAAGAGCCATAGCCTCGTCGGGGGTGATATCCAGCTGGTCCACAAACCCCAGGTCGAGCTGCACAAGTGCTATTATTCCATAGTTCACAATACCTATGAGTTCGGAGTTTATATCCTCGCCCACAAGATTTTCGGCACCTGTTTCAAGGGTGCGTATGCGCTTTGCCTTTATGAATATCTGGTCGGTGAGCGACTGCGGGCGCATTATTCGCCACGATGCTCCATAGTCATAAAGTTTCTTCCCGAAGAGTTCGCGGCACACCGCCAACACCTTTTCGAACTGTTTGTTTGTATCGTTTGCCATTTTATATAGTCGTTCGTTTTTAATTTGCTTTCGGATATTTCCTGAACCAGCTGCCCACTTTGAGCTTTATTACCCCGAAGAGAGCCTCGCTGAATATTCCACCGCTCATTTTTGAGGTGCCGAGCACACGGTTCACAAAAATCACGGGGACCTCCTTAATGGAGAAACCGCACATGTGGGTTGTGAACTTCATCTCAATCTGGAAAGCATAGCCTTTGAAACGGATTGAGTCGAGGTCCATTGTTTCGAGCACCCTGCGGCGGTAGCAGTTAAAGCCGGCAGTGGTATCGTAGACCGGCAGACGGGTGATAAAGCGTACATATTTCGATGCAAAATAGGACATGAGAACGCGCCCCATAGGCCAGTTCACCACATTTACACCCGTTACATAACGGCTGCCGATAGAGAGGTCGTAACCATCTTTTGCACAAGCATTGTAAAGGAGGGGAACATCGGCCGGGTTATGCGAAAAGTCGGCATCCATTTCAAAGATATATTCGTACCCCTGCTTCAATGCCCACTTGAAACCCGCAATGTAAGCTGTTCCAAGCCCCAACTTGCCTTCGCGCTCAATGAGATGAACCCTGCCCGCAAGTTCCTGTTGCAGGCTTTTCACTATGGCGGCAGTGCCGTCGGGCGAACCGTCGTCGACCACAAGCACATCAAATGAGTGTTCAAGTGCCATAAGGGCACGTATCATCTTCTCAATGTTCTCCTTTTCGTTGTATGTAGGAATAATTATTACACTATCGCTTTTCATAATGGTCCATTTGCGCGTGCGCCCCACAAAGGCACACAATCACACTTATGTGACAAAGATAACGCAAATCCTAAAAAATTTCAAATTAAACCCTATAATATTATTTAAAATACTCTTATTAGAAAATTTGTTGTATCTTTGCCATACATAGCGGTACGGAGATATACCCACCACGCTCCATTGTTTACACAAACTCAAATTACACAAAGTGGAAGAGAACAAAAGACTTTTCATAGAGACATACGGCTGCCAGATGAATGTGGCCGACAGCGAGGTTATCGGTTCCATTCTTGAAATTGCCGGTTACGGAGTGGTCGAAGAGATCAAGAACGCCGACCTCATTCTGCTCAATACCTGCTCCATACGCGACAATGCAGAGCAGAAGATTTATGGCCGCCTCGACCAGCTCAATGCAATGCGAAAGGGAAAGAACACCCTTGTGGGAGTAGTCGGCTGTATGGCCGAAAGAGTAAAAGAGGAACTCATTGAGAAATACAATGTGAACATTGTTGCCGGCCCCGATGCCTATCTGTCATTGCCTCAACTGATAGCCGAGGCCGAAATGGGCAATGCCGCAATGAACATTGAGCTTTCGACTACCGAAACCTATCGCGACGTTATCCCCACACGCATTTGCAGCAAAGGAGTATCGGGCTATATATCCATTATGCGCGGCTGCAACAACTTCTGCCACTACTGCGTGGTTCCCTACACAAGAGGACGTGAGAGAAGCCGCGACATACAGAGCATACTCAACGAGGTTGATGACCTTGTGACAAAAGGCTACAAGGAGATTATACTGCTGGGACAGAACGTGAACTCATACAATTTCGAGGAGAGCGACGGCAGCCGCATAACCTTCCCAGAACTGTTGCGCCGCGTGGCACAGCACGCACCCTCGACACGCATACGCTTCACCACATCGCACCCAAAAGATATGAGCGACGAGACATTGCAGGTGATTGCACAGGAACCCAATGTGTGCCGCAGCATACACCTTCCCGTACAGAGCGGCAGCAACACAATGCTCAAAGCAATGAACCGCAAATACACCCGAGAGTGGTACCTCGACCGCATAGAGGCCATTCGCCGCATAGTTCCCGACTGCGGCCTCTCGACCGATATTATAGCAGGCTTCTGCGGTGAGACCGAGGAGGATCACCAACAAACCCTCTCGCTTATGCGCTACTGCTCATACGACGCTGCTTTTATGTTCAAGTACTCGGAACGACCGGGCACTTTTGCCAGCAGGCACATGAAAGATGACATCGACGACAAGGAAAAAGTGCGCCGCCTTACCGAGATTATCGAGTTACAGCAAAAGTGTTCGGCCGCAAACAACAGGAAGTGCATCGGAGAGACTTACGAAGTGCTCATAGAGGGAGTGTCGAAACGTTCACGCGAACAGTTCTTCGGCCGCACCGAGCAGAACCGCACTGCGGTATTCGACCGCAAGGGACACAAGATTGGCGATTTTGTAAAGGTAAGAATTTACGACTCAACAGCCGCCACACTGCTTGGAGAAATTGTCGAATAATCGCCTTTTTATCGATAAAAATAAAGGATGCAAGCCCTGGCTTGCATCCTTTATTTTCTTTTGCCGGGCTTTCATCCGGCCTTTGGCATCTTCTTATTTACCCTCAACAGGCAAAATGAGTGCGAGTATCAAATAAGCAATAGCTACTGCACCACACAAAAGCAATGCGGCAACAACTGTGATGATACGAGTGAGTTTAACATCAAGACCAAACTCTTTTGCCAAACCGGCGCAAACACCGGCAATAACTCTGTCGTTAGAACGATACAATTTTCCCATAGTAGTATTTATTTAGATATTTTGTGAATGTGCAGAAACCATTTCCGCTTAAACCGGCGCAAAAGTACAAATTATTGGCTATGGTACGTGTTAAAAAATGTAAATTTCGCAAATATTTTAGTAAAACTTCAAAAAAGAGGAACAAAATCGGCCCAAATAGTATATTTTTGTAACGAGTTTAGGAAAGATATGCCCCTTTA
Source organism: Bacteroidales bacterium (assembly GCA_015060885.1). Taxonomy (GTDB): domain Bacteria; phylum Bacteroidota; class Bacteroidia; order Bacteroidales; family Bacteroidaceae; genus HGM04593. Next base: position 68,528 of record SUXO01000007.1, on the reverse strand, counting down.
ACAGCAAACCCGATGAATATTATAACCCACAAGAATTGCCCTTTGTGCAACAGCAGTTCCACAGAAAAGCGTTTCGCCTGCAAGGACAACTTTGCGACAGGCGAGATGTTCGACATTGTCGAATGTCGGGATTGCGGGTTCGTATTCACACAGAACATCCCCGATGAAAAGGAGATTGCACCCTACTACGAGTCGCCGGCCTATATTTCGCACAGCGATACAAGAAAGGGAATTATCAACACACTATACCACATCGTGCGTGGAATAATGTTGCGCAACAAAGTTTCGCTCATAAAAAAACTCACATTATTGCAGAATGGCAGAATTGTGGACTATGGTGCCGGAACCGGTTCTTTTGCCCGTGCAATGCAACGCAAAGGATGGGAGGTCACAGCCATAGAGAAGAGCGGGCAGGCACGCGAGCTCGCAAAAGAGAAGCACGGCATAGAATTGCTGCCCGAAGAGGAGCTTGCAAGAATAGAAAGCGGTTCGGTCGATGTGCTCACGCTGTGGCACGTTATGGAGCACTTGCAGGAGATTGATGCTTTTTGGAAGGAAGTACACCGCATACTCGACGAAACGGGAATTGCTGTGATAGCCTGCCCCAACTGCTCCTCATATGACGCTGGGAACTACAAGGAACACTGGGCAGCATACGATGTACCACGCCACCTGTGGCACTTCACGCCCGCTACCATTATGAAGATGGGCGAAAAGCACGGGTTCATATTGGAAAGACAATACCCGATGCCTTTCGACGGGTTCTACATATCAATGTTGAGCGAGAAGAACAGGGGAGCGAGGCTTGCCACGCTGCGAGGGTTGTGGAACGGATTTTTAGGACTGTGCGCTACATTGGACAAGTGCAGCGCGAGCAGCTCCATTATATATGTTTTTAGAAAAAGAAGATGAGCAAATCAATTTTCAAGGTACAGACTATAAGTGTCTACATAAGCACCACAATGGTTTTGTTGCTCCTGGGAGTAATGGGGCTGTTGTTCGTTACAGCCGGTTCACTGTCACGCCACATAAAGCAGAACATAGCCTTGTCGGTGATTATGAAGAACGAGGCGAGCGAGGCCGAAATTCTCAAATTCAAGAAAGAGGCCGAAAAGAAGGCATACGTGGAGAAAAGCCGGTATATTTCGCGAGAACAGGTACTCGAAGAACAACGGAAGGAGCTCGGCACCGACCCTGTGGAGTTCCTGGGCTACAACCCTTATGAGGCATCGGTGGAGATAACCCTGAAAAACGAATACGCAAACAGCAGCAGCATTGCACAAATAGAAAAGGAACTGCTTAAAAAGAGCATAGTGAGCGAAGTCACATACCAGCGCGAACTGATAGATACCATAAACAGCAACATACGCAAGATAAGCGGCGTACTGCTCATATTCCTTGCAATGCTCACCATTATATCGTGGTCACTCATCGGCAACCTTGTGCGCCTCTCCATCTACTCAAAGAGATTCCTGCTGCACACAATGAAACTGGTGGGAGCAACGTGGGGTTTCATACGCAGGCCGTTCATTCTGCAAAATTTCAAGATAGGGTTGCTGTCGGGAATTATGGCCAACGCCCTGCTTGCAGGCGCATTGTACCTGTTATGGCAAAAGGAGCCGGGAATTGCCACCATTATGCCCATAGAACACCTTGCAATGGTTGCAGCCGGCATTATGGCTTTCGGTATAGTAATATGCATTCTGTGCGCATACCTTTCGGTAAACAAGTTCCTGCGTATGGGCGGCAACGACCTTTATTTCATTTAAAAACGAACAACCGATTATGGATAAAAGAAAATTTGCATTCAGTAAGACAAATTACATTCTGCTGCTTGTGGGAGTGGCTGTAATAATCATTGGCTTCATTCTTATGTGCGGGCCGGGTTCCACCGAAACACACTTCGAGCCCGACATTTTCAGCGTGAGAAGAATTAAAGTGGCACCCACAGTGTGCTTTTTCGGCTTTTTGTTCGTGATTTATGCAATACTTCACAGGGGCAACAATAAAAAACAATAATACAGATGACAATTTTTGAAACCATTGCAATTGCCATAGTAGAGGGATTGACAGAGTTCCTTCCCGTATCCTCTACCGGGCATATGATAATTACCCAGAACCTGTTGGGAGTGGAGAGTACGGAGTTTGTTAAGGCATTCACATTCATAATACAGTTCGGTGCCATCTTATCGGTGGTTGTACTATACTGGAAACGCTTTTTCCGCTTGAGCCACACACCTGCGCCCGAAGGAGCTTCGGCTATGAAGAGATTCCTGCACAAGTACGATTTCTACTGGAAACTCTTTGTAGCATTCATTCCCGCCGCCGTGCTTGGCCTGCTATTCAACGACATCATCGATGAGATGCTCGAAAGCGTGACCGTGGTTGCCGTAACACTTATACTTGGCGGTATCTTTATGCTCTTCTGCGACAGAATATTCAACAAGGGAAGTGAGAATACCGAACTCACAGAGAAACGCGCTTTCTGGATTGGTATGTTCCAGTGCATTTCAATGATACCCGGCGTGTCACGCTCAATGGCTACCATAGTGGGCGGTATGTCGCAAAAACTTACACGCAAGGCTGCTGCCGAGTTTTCGTTCTTCCTTGCCGTGCCCACAATGTTTGCAGCGACAGTGTTCAAGATACTCAAAATAATCCTCGAACCCGACGGAATGGCAATCTTGAAGGAGAACCTGGGCACACTGCTCATTGGCAACATTGTTGCCTTCATAGTAGCAATGTTTGCAATAAAGTTCTTCATAAGCTTTGTTACTAAATATGGATTCAAGGCATTCGGTTGGTACAGAATAATTGTGGGAGCCATAATACTTGCAATGATCCTTACCGGACATAATTTAACTGTTGCGTGATGGATTTTGTAGCAGGAGAGGTTCTCGCAATATACAAGCCTTACACCTGGACATCGTTCCAGATTGTCAACAAGGTGCGCTACCATTTGAGCCGGCAGTTAAAAGTCAAGAGGTTCAAGGTGGGGCACGCAGGCACGCTCGACCCGCTTGCAACCGGCGTGCTGCTGGTGTGTACCGGCAAGGCCACAAAGAGAATAGAGGAGTTGCAGAGCCACACCAAAGAGTATGTTGCCGAAATGATGCTGGGCGCAACCACCCCATCGTTCGATATGGAACACCCCGTGAACGCAACCTTCCCCCATGAACACATAACAGAGGAGATGGTAAAGGATGTCTTGGGGAAATTCATAGGCGACATTGCACAACGCCCGCCGCTATTTTCGGCTTGCAAAGTCGACGGCAAACGGGCATACGACCTCGCACGAAAAGGCAGCGATATGGAGCTGGCACCCAAGCAGGTGAGAATAGACGAGATTGAGCTGCTCGAATGCGACCTGCCCAGGATAAAAGTGCGTGTGGTGTGCGGCAAAGGCACATATATACGTTCGCTTGCCCGCGATATCGGCGAAGCACTCGACAGTGGTGCATATTTAACAAGTTTAACCCGCACCAGAGTGGGAGAGTTCAAGGTCGAACAGTGCATCGACCCCGAAGAGTTCCCCGCCTGGTTAGAAAAACAGATAACAGTATGAGCATGATCGATGACAACTATTTCATTAACTCGCAGCACATGAAGCTGTCGCAGTTCAAGTACAAACTTACCGACGACAAGATTGCGTTGCACCCGGCAGAGTGCCGCGACGAATCGCGCCTTCTGGTACTCCACAAGAAGAGCGGCGAAATTGAGCACCGCATATTCAAGGATATTATTCATTATTTCGATGAAAAGGACCTTTTTGTGCTCAACGACAGCAAGGTTTTCCCGGCACGCCTTTATGGCAACAAGGAGAAGACCAATGCACAGATAGAGGTATTCCTGCTGCGTGAGCTCAACGAAGAGTTCCGCCTGTGGGATGTTCTTGTGGACCCCGCACGAAAGATTCGTATAGGAAACAAATTGTACTTCGGCGAGGACAACTCAATGGTAGCCGAGGTCATAGATAACACAACATCGCGTGGCCGCACCTTGCGCTTCCTTTACGACGGCCCCCACGATGAATTCAAGAAAGCCCTTTTCTCATTGGGAGTTGCACCCCTGCCCGACGATTTCAAACGCCTGCGCAAGGAGGAACCCGAGGACTTGGAGAACTTCCAGACCTACTTCGCGAAGAAAGAGGGTTCGGTAACAGCATCGTTTGCCGGCCTGCACTTCACACGCGAACTTATGAAGAGAATGGAAATAAAGGGTATTGACACTGCATACGTTACTATGCACACCGGCTTGGGCTGTTTCCGCGAGATAGATGTGGAGGACCTCACAAAACACAAGATGGACAGCGACCTCATAAGCGTGGATACCGAGGCTGTGAAGATGGTAAACAAGGCAAAAGCCGAAGGCCGTCGCATATGCGCAGTGGGAACATCGGTACAGAGAGTACTGGAAACTGCCACACTCACAGGCGGCATGCTCAAAGAGTACGAGGGGTGGACAAGCAAGTTCATCTTCCCCGAATACACTTTCCAGGTTGCCAACTGCATGATAGCCAACTTCTATGCCCCCTACTCCACAATGCTTATGCTCACCACCGCATTCGGCGGTTACGACAATGTGATGAACGCATACGAAGAGGCACTGAAAGAGGGTTACCGTTTCGGCCTTTACGGCGATGCCATGCTCATTATAGATTGATGAATACAAAAAGAGTATACCTGGGGCTGGGAACAAACACCGGCAACAAGAACGAGAACTTGGCGCGAGCGATAGAACTTCTATCGCTCGCTCTTGGCTCTCCCGTGGCCCTTTCGGGCATAATCGAGAGCGAGCCCTGGGGGTTTGAGTCGGAAAACAGATTCTTGAATTGCGTGGCTGCATTCGACACCACGCTCAGCCCCACACTCTTGCTCGACACCACCGAGGAGATTGAACGCACCCTAGGCCGCACCCGCAAGAGCCTCAACGGGCAATACAGCGACCGCATTATCGACATCGACATACTCTTTTACGGCAACGAGATAATAGAAAACGAACGGCTCAACATTCCCCACCCGTTGCTGCACAAACGCGACTTTGTGTTGCTTCCGCTGCAAGAGATAGCTCCACAACTTGTTCACCCACGGCTGCACAAGAGCATTGAAGAACTTGCAAAAGAACTAAATCACAACGCTTTAACATAACACCAAGAGTTGCTGAATTTTATATTGTTGAAACTCTACGGAACCTGCCTTCCAATAGCAGAAATGCTTTTTTAGAATTTTAAACGGTTTCATATCATAAAAAAGAGAGGCAAAATGGTATATTTTACACAAAAAAATGTACCTTTGCAAACGAAAACCTCCCCGTAAAGGGCGGTATGTGGAAAGATTTGGCTGCTTGCAACCACGGTAAAAAATGCTAAAATCCTCGTTCACAAGAGGAACCATAAAGGCGTTCTGCCACAATGCAATCATCCGGTATTTCCATAGTTTTAAAGGAATTATTAACAATGCCCGCACGTAACGGGCACAAAAACTACTATTATGGGATACTTGTTTACATCGGAATCGGTTTCCGAAGGGCACCCCGACAAGGTTGCCGACCAAATTTCAGACGCAGTACTCGACGAACTTCTCGCATTTGACCCGCAGTCGAAGGTTGCCTGCGAAACCCTCGTAACCACCGGCCAGGCAGTAATTGCCGGCGAAGTGAAATCATCGGCCTACGTCGACTTGCAGGACATTGCACGCCGCGTAATCAACCGCATAGGCTACACCAAGAGCGAATATATGTTCGACGGCAACTCGTGCGGCATATTTTCGGCCATTCACGAACAGAGTGCCGACATAAACCGTGGCGTGGAGCGTGAAGAGCCTATGGACCAGGGTGCCGGCGACCAGGGTATGATGTTCGGTTACGCAACCAACGAGACCGAGAACTATATGCCCGTGTCGCTCGACCTTTCGCACCTCATTCTGCGCGAGCTTGCCGACATACGCCGCGAAGGCAAGGTTATGACCTACCTGCGCCCCGACTCGAAGAGCCAGGTTACAATAGAGTACAACGACGAGAACAAACCTGTGCGCATTGATACCATTGTGGTGTCGACACAGCACGACGACTTCATAGAGCCCGCCGAGGGTACACCCGAAGCACAGGCCGCTGCTGACAAGGCACAGGTTGCCAAGATACATGAGGATGTGGTTAATATACTCATACCCCGCGTGAAGGCGAAGATTACATCGCCCAAGGTGCTTGCACTCTTCAACGACAGCATAAAGTACCACGTGAACCCCACTGGCAAGTTCGTGATTGGCGGCCCCCACGGCGACACCGGCCTCACCGGTAGAAAAATCATTGTTGACACCTACGGCGGTAAAGGCGCACACGGCGGCGGCGCATTCAGCGGAAAGGACCCCAGCAAGGTCGACCGCAGTGCAGCATACGCGGCACGCCACATAGCAAAGAACCTTGTGGCAGCAGGCGTTGCCGACGAAGCACTCATTCAGCTATCGTACGCCATTGGAGTGGCACAGCCTGTGAGCGTATTCGTGAACACATACGGCACAGCCAAAGTGAAGATGACCGACGGCGAAATAGCACAAAAGGTTCAGGAGTTGTTCGACCTGCGCCCCAAAGCCATTGAGGAGCGTCTGAAACTGCGTAACCCCATTTACAGCGAAACAGCCGCTTACGGGCATATGGGCCGCACACCGCAGACAGTGACAAAGACATTCGAGTCGCGTTACCTCGACAAGAAGACCATGACCGTTGAGCTCTTCACCTGGGAGAAACTCGACTATACCGACAAGGTTAAGGAAGCCTTTGCGCTATAACAACAATGTTGAAGTTCGGCGACCTGATAAACAGATTGAGGCACAACAGGGGGTTTGGCGTACAATCCCCCTCGGCCTTTTATTTTGTCACCCAGGTACTCAAAGAGAAACTGCCCTACTACGCCTACAAGGAGATTGACCGCACGGCAGAAAGTTACGGCACACAAGGAAAAGAGTATTACCGCAGGCTATTCCGCGTGGCAAACCATTTCGGGCCGCAAAACATTATTATTGCAGAGCAGCGGAAGAGTGCAGCACACACTGCCCTTGCCACGGCACGCCGCAACGCAACCATTACCTGCACCGACGGCAACAGCAATGTTCCGCTGCAAGCAGCAATGCAATGCAACAAGGGAGCAACCCTTGTGTACATTGGCGAGTGCGACAATTATGCACGGTGCGGCGACACTGCCATACAGAATGCCGCAAACGACACAATAATAGTTATTGAAGGCATACACCGCGACAACGGCAGAAAAGCATGGTGGGAAAAGGCTGTGAGCAACCCGCGCACAGTGGTCACATACGACCTTTACAGCGCGGGAATACTCCTTTTCGACAAAGAGAAGCAGAAACAGAACTACACACTTTTAATGTAGAAGATGAAGAAAGCAACAATATACACACGCCGCGGCGACGAGGGAGAAACATCGCTCATCGGTGGCACACGTGTGGCAAAAGACCACCCGCGTGTCGAAGCCTACGGCACAATCGACGAACTGAATGCCGCCATAGGGCTTCTGTGCTGTTGCGTGCCGCAAGAGCAGCGCACACTACTTGAAAGCGTGGAAAACAACCTCTTCACCATAGGTTGCAGCCTGGCCCACAACAGCGAGTGCAACACCACAATAGAAGATAACGATGTTGAAGCCCTGGAACAGGCCATCGACCAAATGGAGGAACAGCTGCCGCCAATGGACAGCTTTATTCTCCCCTGCAAGGGCGAAGGCGCAGCACGTGCCAACCTGTGCCGCACAATATGCCGACGGGCCGAGCGACGCATCGTAACCTTGCAACGCGAATGCCCCGTGGCACAAGGCACATTGCGATACATAAACCGCCTTTCGGACTACCTGTTCGCGCTCCAACGCCTGCTTGGCGAGGGCAAGGAAAAAAAGTGGGAAAAACCTTGTAAATAAACATTTTTAGACTACTTTTGCACCCATTATATAAAAAACAACAAAAAAATATTTATACACTATGTACTGGACATTAGAATTAGCATCGAAATTGGAAGACGCTCCCTGGCCCGCAACAAAAGACGAACTCATCGACTATGCTGTGCGCTCGGGTGCCCCGTTGGAAGTTATCGAAAATTTGCAGGAGATTGAGGACGAAGGCGATGTTTACGAAAGCATCGAGGATATTTGGCCCGATTACCCCAGCAAGGAGGACTTCTTCTTCGACGAGGAGGAATATTAAATTTTTGCAAGCAAGTAATTTGCATAATTGGCGGTGCGACAAAATATTGTCGCACCGCTGTTTTTTATCTGCTATTAAAAACGAAAAAGAAGAGGTGAATATTTGCTGCATTTATTGACAAATGAATTTTGAGATATTATATTTGCAGTTATAGCTACTGAAATGTCAGCAGTGTGGAAAGTGTTATTTCTGTCGCTTTACGACTACTTTTAGGTACAATCAATAACAATATCATGAAACGCATTTTTTCAACATTATTGCTGTTTGCTGTGCTCGTTACGACAGCATCGGCACAATATTTCCCAGTGGATACAGCGCGACTGAACAGTGCTTATAGAGCTATTGTCAGAGGCCCCAACACTCTTGAAAAACAGCAGGATTTTCTTGCCGCCTTTCCTACCACATATATGGAGTTCTATTATACATATCAATATATTGAAGGAAATAATTACGACCTTGCAATGACGCGGATGGTGAACGCGCATTTAACTGTTTTAAAAGACAGTCTATATCTTATAAGCGATTCACTTTATTGTAATAAACTTGTGAATTTGGCGGTGGGAATGAATGATACAGGCGAAATAACATCACATCTTCAAGAAATCATACATATGGCAATGTTAAAGCATGAAAAGACGATGATGTTTGCCGTAATGCGTCTATTCAAAGCTTATCAACTTCAATTTTGGTCGTTCTATTGGTCGAGTGTAGCATATAGCGAAAGTTGGACAGAGCACTTCGTAAAACTATATAGCAGATATTTTGAAGATTATCCCGATGTTGTGCGTACAATGGCAATTGCCTTCGATTATTATAATGGCGGTGTCTGTTACCCCGACGAATTTCCTCATTTGCAAGAAAAGAGATATAAGCAAGAGGGTTATAAATACAAATTCGACGATTACCGTTATCGAGTAAGGGACTAATCATTGTGTTAATTCTGCAACCTTAAAATTTATACGGGATATTACTTTTGTCGAAAAAAAGTAATGAGTCCAAAAAGATTATCTTTTTTCGACATTGCAACAATGTACGAAGGTGAACAAGATTCTGCAACAGCAGTTCCCGGAGCACGTGTGAAGATATCCACTAACCGCATATACTATGGTAATAAATCCACTCTAAGTGAATTTGTCGCCACAGCATATGACAGAAACGGAAAATCTATAAAATCCATGAATGGTTATTTTCTTGAACCTGCAGTTGATTATGATTCGGCAAGAATCGAAGGATCTAAAAAAGCGATATTAGGTGGGAAGTACCGAATTGTTCCCAAACAGTATGAAACTCAAAGATTTCAGTGGTATTTAAAAGGTGTGGATGGCAGGACAGGAATAGCAATACATAAAGGAACTAATGGTACGGATTCTAAAAGTTGTCTTATACCTGGCACAAGTTATTCTTATGATAGTGATAATAATGAATACAAAGTATGGAAATCGGGAGCGAAACTAGAGGAATTGACAAAATTCTTTAATAAATATGGAGATTGTGGTATAGAGATTAACATTACTCCTTTATAATGCTTTGTAAAAATTTGTTTATGGCCTTTTACAGCCAAATATGTATCTCTCAAATACGTTTTTATTTAAGCGTCAGTCTTATATATCAACATATTATATCATTTTTACTATTCTTTGACGAGGAGGAGTATTAAAATCAAACAATTAGTTAAAGAACTAAATACCAACGGGATAAGCAAATGACTTTGCTTATCCCGTTGGTATTTTATGGAGTTTTACCGCCAAATTTGTATATCTGGTAATCAGCGGTTTATAATTCCGGGAATTAGTATGTATCTCCCAAATACAAGGGTTCTGAAAATCCTCGGAAATGTTAGAATTTTACCACATAGCAGAGTTATTTGAGAAGCGGGTTATCACTACTTGTTCGCACCATCACTGCGCTGTCGGGCCAGAAACCAAGTTTTTCTGCGGTTTTGAATAAAAGGGTGTTGTCGCTGAAAAGTTCCAATGTAACCCCACAATCGGCATCCAAGAAGAAACATCCTGTGGCTTTGTTCCCGCGTTCGGGAGCGAGCAAGCGAGCCTGTGACAGGTAATTGCCATCGCTGCCAATCTCCGGCATTTGCATCCTTGCGCCACCCAAAAACACGCCACCGGCTACAAGCAACAGCGAATCGCCCTTTGCAGCTATGCTTATATCAAAATCTTGCCAAGGTCCGTTTTTCTCCCACGCCCACTCGCCTACAAACGGGGTGGGCGTAATGCCCGCAATATCAAATTTATTTACAGCCGAAACATCGGCATCGGGTACAAAGGCATTTTCTTTATACAAATCTACCTCCTCGGTTGAAAAAGAGTAATTCTCGTTGTTTTTACGCACAAGCACCCCGCTGTCGGGCCAATAATTCACATTGCCGGTTATCTTGAACGTGAGCGTGTCGAGTGCTGTCAATTCTAAAACAATGGGATAATATTCGTTTTGGGGATAATTTTGATACACGCTGAAATACTGATTCACAATATTGCCTGCCGCCCTATTGCCACTTTTTGGCACAGGAATACAAGCCTGCGGTATGACATTGCCCTTGCTATCGCCCAATGGGTTGCCCGACATATAAAAAGGTTTCTGCCTCTCCCAAAAAAATGCCACGAGCAGCGAATCGCTTCGCTCGCCTATGCGCAGCGAGAGATTTTGAATAGAATCATTCGCTCCTACACATTCCCAACAACCAACAAACGGCGAGGGGGAGATGCCCGCAACATCAACCTGTTTTTTGTTACCGCAAGCAATAATGCTTAACACGCCTAAAATCACTAATAATCTTTTCATAATTTACTTTTTGAGGTGCCTGCTTTTGAAAACAGTATCACAACCGAACTTATTGCCTATATCATTTATACGGTTAAACCAACCTTTTATATAACGCTCTTGATTAGGATTTTTATCTACAATACTGTCACAATGTTCGGCACGGGACTTCTGCAGTTCTTTCTTCAGCCATTTTTCATCCACAGAGTTCACCGCTTGATTAGTCTTATCGCCAATATAACCATCCTCCTTTAAATTATACCCTTTCTTATTTAAGACCTTCTGTAAAGAACGAATCGCAGTACTTGGACCTGAATTAACAGAAAAATCATAAGTAAGTTTCATTACATTCTCATTATCCAATAATCCAAACCCTCTACTATCCCATTCTGCTTTGTATAATTTTACAGCATCGCTTTTTGTTAAGTTTTTAACATTATCAACATTAACACCAGCTTTCTTTTTATATGTATTGAGGAAAGATTGTGTTATACCCATATTAGTTTCACCGCCTCGGTCAAACTCATCATTAACGTACCCCCCTTCATAATTCAGTACCATAGGTATGGTAGCATAAAACAATGAGTCACTACGATGTTTTTGTGCAGAAAAAGAGTCTTTTTTATTCTTTCCTAATTCATCAAGATATTCTGGCGCAATCTCACTCTTTAAAAAATCACCATTGGGATAATTCTCTACAAAAGAGTACTTTACAGGGAAAGACGATTGCATTAAAAAACTTTGAATGGCTTTATTCTTTTTCCTTTCACTTACAAGTTCATCCATACTATCCGATTGAACCTCCTCAATCATTTCAAAATCATTGTCATTCATTATACATCAAATTCTAAGTTTATCAATGACACAAAAATATAGCACAAATATAATTATTTGGTTGCGAAAATACCAAAATCAGTTTATTTTTGGAAAGGATACAAAAGGATGTTTTTTACTGGGAGACAGCTATTCTTTCGACGAGATGACAGAAACTTATAATGTATGGAATTCCAAGAAAAAGACAAAAGAACTTTTTGATTTCTTTGATAACTACGGAAAAAATGGAATAAAAATAAATGTACCACATTGAACAACAATTCCTATAAATAACAAATATTATGAAGCGACTGTTTTCAACAATATTTCTGCTTGCGGCATTGCTTGCAACGGTTTCGGCACAGAGTTTTATCATAGACATTACGAGGCTGAATAAGACCTACAATGAATTATTGCAGAACCCGCAATCACAACATAGCCAGAGAGAGTTTTTCAATGCGTTTCCGAGTTCATGGCAGGAGTATTATGATACATACAAATATTGCGAAAGGGAAGGATATGACCTTTCAATGTATTATAAGGCTTTTGAACATATCGAAGCGTTGGAGAATTGTACAACGATAAATGACACACTCTATTGCAATAGGCTTATTGCATTATCAGTAGGCGCAGTGCTTGATTCCGATGCACCGAACTACCTACAAAGATTACTACACTACACAATGCAACACAAGAACGATGTATTTATGCATTGCTTGTCACAGATAGAAAAAGGGCACCAGATGCAATTCTGGCAATTCTATTGGTCAAATAGAATAGACGGCAAAAATCAAAAACAAGAATTTAAGGAACTTTACAATATCAACAAAAAGAAATACCCTTGTTTAATGAAAACTATGTCCGTCGCTTTTGAATACTTCAATAACAAGGTGCTTTTTATTGAAGATTTCATCAATATGATGAACAGCAAATGACTAAAAAAAGTTTCCCCATTGACTACTAACAGCCAAACAGCAAAAATTCGGCTATTTTCTTTGCATAAATTAGTATTTTAACAACCTTGTCGCTATATTCGCGATGTACTTTTGTTGAAAAAAGAAAATGAACAACTTATTTAACAAAGGACAAAGAGTGCCAAGCCTTATCGAGGAGGCCTTGCTTGGAAAAATGTATGATGAGCCGAAAGAGGATGACAAAAATTATATTAAGAAAAGATGCGATTATTACAAAAATGGTTATCTAGACATTTCGCCAAGCGAAAAGAGATTTACAACAAAGCATCCATATCTTGCTACAAGGTTTCTTATAAACAGAAACAAAGCAATTAAAGCAGTTAAACCTTTCGATGGAAAATCCGACGGATACGGGGATGCAATAAGACATTGCTATTGGTGCGCCCTTAATCAAATGGCAGCAGGATTAAACTCACCGCTTGCAAGAGAACTTGGAGATGCACACGAGGAGAAACCCAAAAATAATTCAGATATAAAAGCAATGGATTTGCACAACAATTCAGTAGGATACAATTTAGGCAACCAAGCAATCATAAACGGGTGGAGTGAAAAAGAATTATTAAATCAAGTAATAAATGCAGCAAATAATGGGAAACTATATATGCTTAAATAATGCTATAATAACTATATTGACAGCGTTTTTATTCATAGGTTGTACACCTGCTGAACCGATGCTTGAACTTCAACTTGAAAGGCAGATGATTGGAGAGCCTTTTTCTTTTGCCGATTACTGTGAAGAAAAATATGATAGTATATACATTATACAGCCCTACGAAGACGAAGATGTCATATATTCACTGCCATACAAAATGTCGAATAGACTAAGAGGAAAGTGCAGTTATACACTTGATGATACTTTTGTAAGAATCCTTTTTATTGACAAAGACATAGTAAAAGCATATGCAGAGATTCCTGCCATAGATGCATATTTCACAATCCCCAACAACAGAAATATACATATTTTCCCGTTTGAGCAGAAGTTTATGATGGACAAAAGAAGATTTGTTTACATATACAACGAATAGTCCCGGGACGCAGTGGAATTGCGATTCACGGAGGCACAAATGGAGATGACACCTCGGGTTGCCTGCTACCGGGTGATACTCTTGAATACAAAGAACACGACCAAGATTATACAATAAAAAACTCTACGACAAAAAAGAATGAACTTTTTAAATTCTTCAAACAATATGGGAAAAATGGAATTAAGATAAATATTGGTTTCAAATAATAAATATATGAGTAGAACTTTTATAGCTAGCACGCCACTTTGCATCGTTGCTTTTATTTTATTTTCTTGCTGTAACAAAAATATAGACACGACCTCCGCATGTTCGTCAGAGGTTATTACATTATATGGAGCAAGTTTCTTGAAAGGCAAAGTATCCTCAATTGTTTATGATGATGAACAGGAGTGTGATTCAACCTTGTTTGTGTATAGCAGTAAACAACATCTTTTAAAGGCGATTTTTTACTTAAACGGCGAGGAAAATGGTTACTGCAAATACGACTATAATGGTTCAAACAGAATAGACCTGCATTACTACGACAGTAACAAAAAGGAAACATCGTATAGTATTGTCGAATTTGATAACAATAAGAATATAACCCTATACAGGGATTATGGCTATATATACCCCGATACAACCAAAATGGTAATGTTATATATGAAACAGCGCTCTTACGAAGAGAATAACCGCATCAATGGAGCATTTGAATATCATTGCGACGGAATACCGCCATACAAATATCGTTACACTTACAACAACGACGGCACAGAGGTAGAGGAGTGTTTCCTTGCTGTTACCGGTGATATATACACTATCACAAAAAGAAAAAGGGATAAAAAGGGAAATGTCGTAGAAGAAAGCGAGAACTTCCCAAGGGACACCTCCGACTGGACAAATATAAAAATAAAATACAAATACGACGAGAAAGACAATTGGATAGAGCGTAGAATAATGGATGAGGACTCGGAAAGTTACCGTAACAAATACTCAAAAAGGAGAATACACTACTTGGAGGAATAATCTTCATTGCCCCTTTTTATAGCCAAGTTTGTATCTCTCAAATACATTGGACAAAGAAAGGCATATTGTAAAAACCGGCAAATCAACAGCCACTGTTGAAACATTCGCAGTGTACGATATAACAAGCACAATTCAGGCGACACCGCGGTGTCGCCTGAATAATAAATGACGGAATTTATACGAAGTCTTTAAGTTCTTCTTGAAGAACACGACGTGTCAGAAATATGCGGCTCTTCACCGTGCCTATGGGCAAAGAGAGTTTATCGGCAATCTCACGGTACTTGTAGCCGCTTATGTGCATGACAAAGGGGATACGCATATCGTTGGAGAGCGAATTTATAGCCTTTTTAATCTCTTTGAGGTCGTACCCGTTTTCAACGATATAATCGTCGGGCTCACCGGCCTGGTTTAGCTGAAAGAGGTTTTCGCTGGTATCAACAAAAGTCTGCTCACGCACTATCTTGCGATAATTGTTTATGAACAGATTACGCATAATTGTAAACAGCCACCCTTTAAAGTTAGTATCGGGCTCAAACTTGTCGATGTTGACAAGAGCTTTGAGCGATGTCTCTTGAAGCAAGTCATTTGCTTCCTCCTTGTCATTGGTAAGCTTGAAGGCAAATCGTTGCAGTTCCGATTGCGCCTCCAAAAGTTCTCTTCTGAATCTAGCCGTATCCATAACCTTATTTTATATAAAAGCCAAAACCAAACTACAAGCCGGGAGGCCGTTGAACACCAAGCTCCTTACCGAAGCAACACCTGTTTTTGTAAAAATCTTCTCCATTTTTATTCATTTTATTATACACATTAAGAATTTTGTTGTATTTTTGTAACAAACATCTGCTATTTCAAGAACAACAGTTCTTAAAAGCGGCACAAATATAAGAATATTATCAATAACACATAAGATACACAAGATTAAAATTCTTAAATTTCTTATTATTTAAAACCATTCTAAACAAAATATTATGCAATCAACTGTACAAGAGCGACTTATACATTTTATAGAATACAAAAATTTAAGCAAAAACGCTTTTGAAACGACCTGTAATCTATCAAAAAGGTATGTCAGCAACCTTAAAGGCATCCCCGGACAACGCGTAATTAAGAAAATAACTCTTAATTTTCCTGAATTAAATATCTCTTGGCTCATAAGCGGCGAAGGACAAATGATTAAAAACACAAAAACAGAGACCGACACCGACGAGCCTATCTTTGTTGAAGCAGAAACCATTGCAATGGAGAGTGCGCGCGCACCCATCCTACCGACACTTATAGCCAACCGCAGCGACATCGACATTCTCGACTACATACGCAAAAACGCCGGCGAGGTTGAGCGTTCCCGCCTCATTGTGTTGGACACGCCCATCGACTTGTGGCATATGGTGCGCGATGAATCACTGATGCCCGCGTTCCGCATAGGCGACAAGGTTGCCTTGCTTGCATACCCAAAGGGCGAGGAGAAGATTATTCCGGGGAAACTTTACGCAATAGACACTTGCAGCAACGGGCTCATACTGCGCAAGCTCCACCCCACAGAGGACGGCTACATCGCGAGGTCGTTCAACGAAGCGACATACCCCGACTTCGTAATCACAAATTCAGACATAATACGAATATACCGCGTGGTTTTTATGGGGCGCAGCATAGTATAAGAGGCATAGCAGAATAAAGAAATCGCGGACACAACAGAGGCCCCGGCAAAAAAATTTGCTATAAACCACGAATATCGTTATATTCGCAACGGAAACAGACTTTTGCCCTGCGGCACTTCACACACATCACAAACAACGACACAATGTTATTCAATTCGTTAGAGTACCTCATATTCCTGCCGATAGTATTCATTCTCTATTGGTTTGTCTTCAAAAAGAGAGAGTGGCAGAACCTTCTTATTGTAATTGCAAGTTACTATTTTTACGGCTGTTGGAGCTGGAAATTCCTGTTGCTTATTGCATTCACCACGTTCAGCAGTTATTTGAGCGGAGTGCTCATAGAGAAATATGAAGGAAAAAGGCTCTACCAGAAAGCAGCCTGCGCCACAAACATAATCATAAACATCGGCATACTATGCGTGTTCAAATACTACAATTTCTTTGCCGAAAGCCTTGCCGATATGTTTGCCGTTGCCGGCATACAGCTCAACTGGGTGACACTCGATGTAATTCTTCCCGTGGGAATAAGCTTCTACACCTTCCAGGCGTTGAGCTACACCATTGACATTTACCAGCACAAATTCAAGGCAACAAAACACATTGTATCGTTCTTCGCCTATGTAAGTTTCTTCCCTCTGCTTGTTGCCGGCCCCATAGACCGCGCAAGCAATCTCATTCCACAATTTGAGAAGGCAAGGACATTCAGTTACGACAAGGCGGTCGACGGCCTGCGTCAGATACTCTGGGGATTATTCAAGAAGATGGTGGTTGCCGACAACTGCGCCGCTGCGGTAAATGCCTTTTTCGGGAACTACGAGGGTTTCGACGGGTTCAACCTCTTCTGCGGCGGTGTAATGTTCACGGTGCAGATTTACTGCGATTTTTCGGGATATTCCGATATAGCTCTCGGCTCGGCACGCCTCTTCGGCTTCGAGGCAATGCGCAACTTCCGCTACCCCTTCTTTGCACGCGACATCGCCGAAATGTGGCGCAGATGGCACATTTCCCTCACCACCTGGTTCCGCGACTATATATACATTCCGCTTGGGGGTAGCCGGTGCAGCAAATGGAAAATTGTAAGGAACACACTCATAATATACCTTGTGAGCGGCCTGTGGCACGGGGCCAACTGGACCTTCGTTGCCTGGGGCGCATTCCACGCAGTGCTCTTCATACCTATAATTCTCAGCGGCAAGAACCGCAAATACACAAACTCGGTGGCCGAAGGACGTTACCTCCCCACATTGAAGGAGCTGGGACAGATGCTGGGAACATTCCTGCTTGTCATGTTCGGTTTTATAATATTCCGCGCCGAGACCATAACACAAGCCTGGAACTACATTGCACGCATTTTTACAGAATTCACCTTTTCATCGCTGGAATATGGCGAGAAAGCCTTGCAGTATGCCGCTTTGATGCTTGTAATCGAATGGGTATACCGCGACCGTGAACACGGA
Source organism: Bacteroidales bacterium (assembly GCA_015060885.1). Lineage (GTDB taxonomy): Bacteria > Bacteroidota > Bacteroidia > Bacteroidales > Bacteroidaceae > HGM04593. The sequence goes on along the minus strand of SUXO01000007.1, from coordinate 50,620 downwards.
TTGCAGATTAAAGGGAACGGGTTGATGAAATACCGCGCAGCACGCTGGCTCACTTATGCAGCACTGCTATATATGATTTTCACATTGAGCGGCACACAGGCAACGTTTATTTACTTCCAATTCTAAAACAGCTATGAAAAAGTTCATATTGAAGCTCACGGCGTTTGCTATTATACCATTGGGGATATATCTCTATTTTGCATTCTTTGTGCCGGTACCCGACAACCTCTATTTCGAGGCTTACAGCCAAAAGGACAAACTGCTCAAAGAGACACCAAGCCCACGTATTGTATTTGTGGGTGGCAGCAGCCTTGCTTTTGCGCTCGACAGCAAGCGTATCTCCGACTCGATAGGCCTGCCGGTGATAAACACAGCTCTCCACGCCGGAATGGGAATGAAGTTCATTATCGACGATATTGAAACCAAACTGCGCAAAGGCGACATTGTGGTCCTGGCACCCGAATTTCACCATTTCGACGGTGCTGCATACGGCGAGTCAATGACCTTGCCCATTGTTCTGAAATCGGCCGGCTGGAAAAACCTGCACCTTCTAAACCTGAAACAATGGGGCATTCTCCTGAAAGGCATTCCCGAATTGCGCAAATACAAGAAGGTCAAGTTTACCGAGACCACCTATAAGGCTTCGAACTTCAACGAATATGGCGACGAGGTAGCCCACCTTTCCTTGCCCGATGTTGAAATTCCGGCACCGGCACCGGCAACCAACCCGTTAGACAATGAGTTCTGCGAGTATTTTGCCGGAAAGCTGAACAGGATAAAGGAGAAATGCACCGTTATAATAACCCCCTGCGCACACCGCGAAAGCCTGTACAATGCCTACAAGCCCAACATTGACAAAATTGAGAAGAAACTGGCCGAACTGGGACATCCCTTCAATGTTCCACCCCGCAAACACGCGCTACACGACAGTTGCGCATACGACACCGACTACCATATGAACAAATACGGAGTGGAAATATATACAGGAATGATTATTGAAGAGCTTAAAGAGACGCTCAACAAATAAACAACAACACACAGGCAAACGGGGTGCAGAACGCTTTCTGCACCCCGTTTTATATTGCATTACACGCCCGAAATATAAAAAAAGCACAATGCCATATTGTTATTTAACTAAATATTATATATTTGTAACGTGAAACAATATGCATCAACAATAAAAAAAATAAAATTATGAAACGTATTCTTTCAGCAACACTCGTTTTGCTTATGGCAGTATTGCCATCACTGGTACAAGCAAAGGTGACGCACCTGTTGCCCAAGCCTCACGAAGTCAAAGAAACAAATGGAACGCCGTTTGCATTAAAGCGCGACGTAACCATCACTTATGCCGGCGAAGCAGCGCAATGCGCCATGCTCGAAAAGTTCTTCACCGACAACGGCTGTGAGCTTACCGCAACGGGCGGCACACCCATTACCGTAACTCTCGTTGAAAGCATTGACGGAACTTACGACTACACGCTCGAAGGTTTCGACAACGAGTCATACACACTCGTTGTAACGAGCAATGCCATTGAGATTACCGCAGTTAAACCCATAGGCGTAATTCGTGCCGCACAGACACTTGTGCAGCTTGCCGAAGGATACGGCGATGGCAATGCAGCCATAGAAACAGTTGAAATAAAGGACTGGGCCGCATTCAAGTTGCGTGGTTTTATGCACGACGTAGGCCGCTCCTTCATAAGTGTCGACGAGTTGAAGAAGCACATCGACCTCCTTTCGCGTTTCAAGGTCAACTGCTTCCACTGGCACTTCACCGAGAACCAGGCGTGGCGTTTCGAGGTTAAGGAGTACCCCGCCCTCACATCGGCCGAATCAATGACACGCTTTGCCGGCAACTACTACACACAGGAGCAGTGCCGCGAGGTTGCCGCATACGCAAAGGAGCGAGGCATTATAATTATCCCCGAAATAGACATGCCCGGCCACAGCGAGGCGTTCAAGCGTGCAATGGGCTTCGACATGCAGACCGATGAAGGTGTCGAGGTGCTCAAAAACGTGCTCGACGAGGTTGCCGATGTCTTTGCCGACGCACCCTACATACACATTGGTGCCGACGAAAAGGCCATCACATACTCCGACGCCAGCGGAAAGGGATTCCTTGCCATAATGACCGACTACATTCACGGACTTGGCAAGAAGGTTGTTGTGTGGAACCCCATTAGCGGTGTCAACATAAACAATACCGATACCGATATGACACAGATGTGGAGCAGCGCGGGCAACAAGATTGCAGGCCGCCCCAATATCGACTGCCGCTATAACTACACCAACCACTTCGATGTCTTTGCCGATGTGGTGGGTATCTACCGCAGCAACATCTACTATGTAGAGAAGGGCAACGAAGAGGTTGCAGGAACAATTTCGGCCTACTGGAACGACCGCAAGACTCCCACAGAAGAGGACATTGTTAAACAGAACAATATGTATGCCAACGTGATAGCAAGTGCCGAGCGTGCATGGATTGGCGGTGGCAAACAATACATTGAGGCCGGCGGCACAATGCTGCCCAACAACGGCGAGGAGTTTGACGAATTTGCCGACTGGGAACGCCGTTTCCTCTTCCACAAGGCCAACTCGCTTGCCGGGCAGCCCATCCCCTATGTAAAACAGACCAATGTACGTTGGAGAATTACCGACCCCTTCCCCAATGGCGGTAATTCGGCAACAGTGTTCCCGCCCGAGGAGGAGGGTAAGAGCACATCGGCCGACCTCCTTGACGAGAGCTTTACATACAACGGCAACACATACTATACCGGTATGGCAACAGGAGCCGGTATATATCTGCGCCACACTTGGGGCAACAACACAATCCCCACATATTATGGCAGCACCAACCACAGCAACGTAACATCGTACGCCTGGACATACGTTTACAGCCCCACAGCACAGACCGTGGGCGCACAGATTGAGTTCCAGAACTATGGCCGCAGCGAGAAGGACAATGCACCCGACAACGGCAATTGGGACCGCAAAGGCTCCGATATATGGATAAACGGAGTGAGAATTGACCCGCCCACATGGGAGAACGCAGGCAAGAGCATCAACAACGAGGTCGACCTGCTGAACGAGAACTTTACAGCCCGCACACCCATTGCCGTAACCCTTAAACAGGGATGGAACAAAGTGTTCATAAAACTCCCCTATGTGGGTGCCGACGGCGTGCGCCTAAACAAATGGATGTTCACCTGCGTGTTTACCGACACCGAAGGAAAGAACGCAGTGGAAGGACTTATCTACTCACCCAACCAGTGCAAAGACGAAGCAACTGAACAGGTTGCAGCAAAAATAAGCGAAATGAAACGCGACCGCGGTGCATACATCGGCACAGCCGTCGGTTTGTGGCCTGCAAGCGCAGCTGCTGCCATCGATGCCAAGATAGCAGAAGTCGAGGCTACATACGCAACCGAAATGACAGCCGAACAGCGCGAAGCGCAGATTGCAGAGCTCGAAACCGCGTGGAACAGTTTCACTGCTTCACTCACTCCTGCACAGATGAACCAGCCGCAAGAGGGAAAATACTATCGTCTGTACACCCCGTTGCGCGGTAACCGTTACCCCACAGGCAAGGGAGAAGGCCAGGCCATAGTTGGCGAGCAGAATCCCTCGACAAATGCATCAATATGGAAGTTCGTGGCCGGCACAGACGGCTCATTTGACATTGTCAACTTCCACGACCTTACATACATTTCTCCCGCAAGTGCCAACAACACCGCACTCAACACCGTAGAGGCAAAACCCGCTGCCGGCTGGACACTGAAACCGGCCAACGAAGCTGGGTATGTGATTATTGTAAGCGGCTCGGCACAGTTCAACCAGACAAACAACTCCAACCAGGGCTTTAAAGTATACAACTGGGGTAGCGGAACAAACATCAGCGACACCGGTTGCAAATATATAGTTGAGGAGGTTGAGGCAAACCCTGACGAGGAGGGTGCCGGCGTGGCAACAGAAACGCCCGCTCCCTTCAAGACCACAACCATCGTAAACGGTGAGTTTGCACAAGGTACCGTGTGGTACACTATGCAGATTGGTGCTTCACAATATATAATATCGGACAATGGAGATGCAAGCAACATCGCGTTGCAAACATCACAGACCGACCTCGAAGATGCCGACCTTTGGTGCTTCACCGGTAACAGCGAGGAGGGATACAAGATATACAACAAGCAGGCCGGCCCCACCAAGATACTTGCTTCGAGCAGCACAATGGGCTCATTGAGCGGATACGGCGGAACCGGCGGTTCCACCTACCCCACTTTGCAGACAGCCGCTGCTTTGCCCGAAGGCTATGTGGGCACCTGGGATTTGCAGACATCGGACCTGCTGGCCGACACCGAGGGATATTTCCTCATTCTACACGGTACCGGTTATGCGGTAAACAATTTCGGAAACCGTGGAGCTCTTGCCTTCTGGGCCGAAGGCAAGGATGCCAATTCTACCGTAACATTCACATTCGCCGAGGCTACCATTGAAATAAAGGAGAGCACCGGTGAATTCACCGCAAGCAATAGCGGCAAAACCTGGCATTCAAGATGGGAGAGCGAGCAATTGCCCGGTTTGACACTTGGACTGAACGCCAACAATATGCAGGCTGTCAACGGTTATCTTGCTATATATTCCGGCCAGTCCCGTTCGTGTACCCACACACTTACAGCACCCGAAGGCTGTATTATAGCAGAATACAGCTTCGACTATATCAACCTTAACTCCGATGCTTCATACTCGTTGACACTGAATGTTAACGGCAGCAGCTACACCACTTCGGCCGAAAAGAAATCCATGAAAGTGGAGAACGGAGAGACACGTAGCACAATGTTTACCCAGACAGGTGAAAACAAAGGCATTACATTCAGCAACTACCTGGTTACCGTACGCCGCTTTATGCTGGAACCCGAAGAGCAGTTCGATATATTCATCACCACTGCCACTTCTGTACCATACCGCATTCCTGCCATCGCAAAAACACAGAACGGCAACCTCATTGCCGTAGCCGATTACAGACACAGCGGTGCCGACATCGGTATGGCGACAAACGGCCGAATAGACATCCACGGCCGCATAAGCAAGGATAACGGAAAGACCTGGGGAAACATTTTCCCCATCATTGAGGGACAAGGCGCAGCCGCAGCGGCCAACAATTCAATGTATGTGGCATTCGGCGACCCCTGCCTCGTGGCCGACAGCGAGAGCTCCAAAGTGATGCTTCTCACCTGTTCGGGCAACGTGAGCTTCCCCAACGGACAGCGTAACAACCACCAGGGCATCGCACGTTTCTATTCGGACGACAACGGTGAGAGCTGGGGCGAACCCGTGGATATATCGGAAAGCATATACGAACAGTTCGACGAGCGTGCCGACGGCGGCATACGATGCATGTTCATCGGTTCGGGTAAAATTTCGCAGAGCAAGACCGTAAAGGTGGGCGACTACTATCGCTTATATTGTGCTCCGCTGGTAAAACTTGCCAATGGCTCAAACGTGAACTTTGTTCTCTACTCCGATGACTTCGGTGGCACCTGGAAGGTGCTTGGCGGTGTCGAAAACAGCCCCATACCGAGCAGTGGCGACGAGCCCAAAGCCGACGAATTGCCCAACGGAAATATCATTATCAGTTCGCGCACATCGGGCGGCCGCATATACAACATTTATGCTTTCACCAATGTAACGACAGGAGAAGGAAGCTGGGGCACACCGGCCTGGTCAAACGCCAACAACAACGGTACGGTGGCCGTGTCAAACAGCACCAATGGCGAGATTATGTTCCTTCCCGTTACCCGTAAGGAGGACAACAAGAATATGTACCTTATGTTGCAGTCGGTTCCCTTCGGAAGCGGACGTGCCAATGTGGGTATATATTATAAGGAGTTGGAAAGCCTCGAAGACTTTGTCAACGCCGACAGCATAGCAAAGAACTGGGACGGTTCGCACCAGGCGAGTTATCTTGGTTCGGCCTACTCTACAATGTGCTGGCAGGCCGACAACACTCTGGCATTTGTTTATGAGGAGGAGACACACAGCAACGCATCGCGCGGCGGATACACCATTGTGTACAAGAACTACTCGATTGAGCAGATTACCGACAGTGCCTACACCTACAACCCGCAAGTAAAAGCACACGATGTGGTTAAAGCCGGTATCGATGTTTTAAAAATAGAGGCCGGTGAAGGCAAATATGTGGGTGAATACAAAGCCGAGGCTGTTGAGGAGGTGGACAATGCCATCGAAGCATACAAAGCCAACCCTTCGAACGAGACATACGTTGCCATAAACAAGGCTTTGGCACAAGCCGCGCGAGTTGAAGCGGAGAGCGGGCTTATCTACCGCTTGCGCAACATCGAGCGCAGTAACGGAACGTTATATATCAACCCCGAAAACACACGTTTTACCGCAGCCGCAAGCAACGTGGGCAATGCCGACCAGATATTCACATTTGTTCCCGCAACAAACGAAAAGGAGTTCTACCTCTACAACCTCAACTACGGACTCTACCTCGGCAAGCTCACAGCACAAGAGACACAACCTGCTGTTACCGCCAACGCAGCAGAGGCCGGCACATGGAAAATAGAGAGCGCAGCCAACGGCATAAGCAAACCCATCAACACCAACCGCACAAGCGGCGGCCTCGATGGCCTGCACCTTGCCGGCGACAACACAAGACTTGTACCCTGGTACAGCACCGCTGCGGCCTCACAATGGTACATTGAGATTGTAACAGAACTTCCAATCACAATCCCTGCCGACGGATACGCAACAGCAAACCTGCCCTTCGCAGTGCAGCTGCCCGCGGAGATGAAGGCATACGTGCCTGTGGCACCCACAGAACTGAATGGTGAACTATGTATGTACATCGAAGAGTTGGGCAGCAACACCATACCTGCCAACACGCCTGTAATACTTGCAGCCGAAACCGGCACATATATGATGCAATTCGCTCTTGACAACACAGCCACAACAGGAGAAGAGGCTGTATGGAAAGGAACATTGCGCTCGGAAACAATAGCTGGGACTGTTTACACACTTTCGGGCAGCGACCTTGTAAAGGGCAACAACGTGAACGTACCGGCTAACACAGCCTATTACAGTGCCGAGATGGAGGCCGACAGGGTACCCCTTTCCAACGAAAAAAGCACAACCGGCATCGACGGAATTGTGGCCGATGGAGACGAAGAGAATGTTATATTCTACGACCTCAGCGGACGCCGCGTGGCAAAGCCCCAAAAGGGTATATATATAGCAAACGGCAAAAAGATATTCTTTGAATAACGGGTACCTTTTAAATCAATAAACAGGCGGGCAACAGGGCTTTTTGCTTTGTTGCCCATCTTCTTTATTTCCAAAATGTCAAAAAAAAATGTAATTATATGGAATTTTAATATATTTATATATCTTTGCAAAACGTATGTAAATTATGCGTACTAGCGCATTATTGAAATTAACTAACCAATAAAATAAGCTTATGAGATTTAAACGTTTACAACAGTGCATTGCTATTGCCCTGGCCATAATACCGCTTGCGGTTACGGCGCAAACAGAGTTTACGGTAGTAGAGAGTACGAGAGAGAACCCCGACAACGAGCCCCTGCCCGTGCACCCCGTTCCAAACAAACGACAGATTCTTTGGAACGAAACAGAGTTCTACGCCTTCTTCCACTATGGTATAAACACATATACCAACAAGGAGTGGGGCTATGGTGATGAGGACCCCAGCCTGTTCGCACCCACAGCTGTACCCAACCCCAGGCAGTGGCTCGAAGCCGCAAAGAGTGCGGGTATGAAGGGTGGTATCGCCGTTGTAAAACACCACGACGGTTTCTGCTTGTGGCCCACAGCTACCACAACACATAATGTATTGGCATCGAGCAACACCAATGCACAAGCTACCAACATTCCCAAAGATTTTGCCGATGCAGCAAAGGAACTTGATATGAAGTATGGTTTCTATGTTTCGCCCTGGGACCGCAACAGCGGATATTACGGTGACGGCACAAACAACTATGTAGAGAAACTCTTCATTCCCCAATGCAAAGAACTTGCAGCCTACGGCAGCGACCAGTTCGAAATGTGGTTCGACGGCGCAAACGGTGGCGATGGCTACTATGGTGGCGCACGAGAGTTCCGCAATATCGACGCCAGCACATATTATGACATTCCGAACTTGCGCTACGAAATTCACTCGATGTGCCCCAATTGTTTGATGTGGGGTGTGGGTGACGAGGCGCGCTGGATTGGCAACGAGGCCGGTTGGGCTGGCGAAACCAACTGGCAGACACAAAACCGTCGCAGTCGTGGAGAAGCTCCCAACACCGAAGGTGCCGAGAACGGTTGGGCTTGGTTCCCAGGCGAGAGCGATGCCAAAGCCACGACAAAAGGATGGTTCTGGCACGAGGGCGAGGGCGTACTGTCGGCCGAGCGACTGTTCCAGATGTACCTCGAAACAGTAGGCCGCAACGCAACACTCATTCTTAACCTCCCGCCCGACAAGAGCGGTTCATTGCCCGCAGCAACAGTCAACCGCATGAAGGAGCTTGGCGATATGCTTTCGTCACGCTTTGCCACCGACCTTGCAAAAACAGCAACAGTAACCGTTTCGGACACACGTACTGCCGGTGCAGCACGCAACTACGAGGCCGGCAATATGATTGACGGTGACAAGGATACCTACTGGGCCGCAAACGACGGCAACAAGAGCGCAACCATAACATTTGCGTGGGACACACCCCAGACCGTGCGCTATGTATCTATGATGGAGTACATCACACTGGGACAAAGAGTAAAGGGCTTCACCATTGAAACATCGGAAGATGGCGCAACCTGGACCAAACGTGGCGGCGGCATCAAATGTACCACCATCGGTTACAAGCGCATAATACCCCTCAATGGGAGCACAAGTGCCAGCTACGACAACGGATACACCGCAAAATATCTGCGCATAACCATTACAGACAGTAAAGCGTGCCCCACACTGCACACAGTAAGCATCTTCTAAAAAATGAGCATTATGAAAATCAACAGATATATATCATTCCTCGCAGCGTTGGCATTTCCATTTGCTGCAATGGCTCAAACAACAATAACGTTTGACACCGATGAGGCAGAATACAAATCTATCGGCGTGTATGACACCTGGGAAGAGTCGCCCTTCCGCACCAACGAGATGACCGGGCGCACCGCAGTCGTTACCAACTATCTGAACCAGGTTGACGACCTTTTGGGCGAAGCCCCCAATGCAACAGACAAGATGCTTGCCGTGCAACGTTCACGTTTCGGCAGCAACACATTCGGTGTACGCATTGACCTTAAAGAACCAATTGACCTAACCCCCACTGCAAAGTATGTTCACGCACTCATATACAAGCCCGTCGCAGGCCGCACAATGCTGGTGGGACTCGGCAAACGTAACGACCGCGAACAACAGCCACAGGACGTCGAGCAGTTCTGGGAACTCTCTTCGACCGACCTTGTTGCCAACAAATGGCAGGATGCCGTTTACACCATAAAAGGTGCCGGCAACATAAGCATTTACAGCCTTGTATTCGTTGTTGACTGCGAGGCACCCCACGACCTCACAGAGGATTTCATTGCCTATGTGGACCAGATTGAAGTAAACAACAGCCCTGTTCAGCGCATCGTTTACACCGACTACGCATTGAACTTCGAAGAGAACGCCAACAGCACCCACGGCTCACGCTGGATAAAGAGCATTGCATTCAACGGCTCGGCCGACGGCAACCGCGAGATTGTGCTCAACACAGCGTCTAACAAGAAGATGTACTACAACCGCACCGAAGACAAGCCCTTCGCTGCAAAAGCCGGTGAAACCATCACACCTACATTTGCAATGAACGGTAACTGGATGAACGGATATGTGTACATTGACCGCGGCAACGACGGCCGTTTCCACGCAAACATAAACGACGATTTGAGCATTGCCAACGGTTCCGACCTTATGACTTACTCTTTTTATAGTGGAACAAACGACGATTCTGCCGGAAAGAACAGCACAGGCGCATCACTTTCGGGCAGTTCACGCAACGTGCTCAACCCTCCCGCATTCCAGATTCCCGCCGACCTTGAAAACGGCATCTATCGTATGCGATACAAGATCGACTGGAACAGCATTGATCCGGGCGGTAACACCCTTGCGGGCAACACTATCGCCGGCAACGGCGGTGCAATAGTGGATGTTCTTCTGAACGTACACGGCGAAACCACCACAATTTCGGCCCACCAGCGTAACTGCGAACTCATTTCGGCCGAAACCGGAGAAGGCCTTGGCGGAACAGTTGTTCCCTTCGGAAAGAGCTACAAGATTAAGGTTGTTCCCTCGGGTGGCTTTGCATACCGTGGCGTTACCATCGTTCACGGTTACAACATCGCAATCGACCCCAACCAGAACTATGCAATTACCAGCGAGCAATACATACACGGCAACAAACAATACTCTGTCGATTACATTCCCGCCGACCTGTTCGACGACAACAACGAATACACCATACCTGCCGAATATCTCGATGGCGAGGTACACGTTATTGCCGATGTAATTTCGGGATACAGTGTAAAGTACAAACATATTCTCGATGGTGAGGTTGCACACACAGAGGTCAAAATTACTACCGACGGAACATTTCCCGCACCCACATCACCCTGGGGAATAACCCTTTCGGGATTGCCCACAGGCAGCGTGACAGAGAACTGCACAAAGGAGATTACCGCGACATTCAACCCCGAAGCGCTCCCCTTTACAGCAAACAAGGATTTTGCAACAGCCGAGAACTGGTACTACCTCACACTCGACAACAAATATCTCTTTTACGAAGCAGGTGCCACCAGCATACCCCTTAACAAGACACAGGTTGACAGAAACAACAAGGATGCCTACACATTTGCATTCATTGGCAACCCTTATACAGGTTACCAGATTGTGAACTACGCTGCCGGTGAGGGAAAAATCCTTTCATCATCGACTACTATGATGGGCGAAACAGGCGGCAGCACATACCCTGTGATGACAGCAACACCCGTACCCGAAGGCAATAACACCTACTGGGTACCCACAAGCAGCAATAATGCCGCAAACGGCTTCTACCTTGAACAGAAGGGATACAGCAGCAACCGTATGAACAACCGCGAAAACAAGGTTGCATACTGGACTGCCGGTTACGGAGCCGGCTCCACCTTTCTTGTAACAAAGAGGGATATGGGCAAGCTTGGCTCGCTCATAGACAAGATAGATGATATAAACGCGCTGAACGTTCTACCCGGAACCGACCCCGGCTATTATAGCGAGGAGGCTGTAAAGACTCTCTACAACGCCATGTACGAAGCAGGCCTGCTTGACGAGGCGAGCAGCGAAAGCGAAATAACCGCAGCCGAAGAGGCCGTGCAGACTGCTTACGACGCACTTGCCAATGCAAAGGCATCACCCGTTGCCGGCAACTACTATGTGATAAAGAGCGCGTACCCCGGCTGGACCACAGGTGACAAAGGTATGTACAGCGACGGCACCAACACAAAATGGAAGGATGTCGATTACAGCGATGCCTCTTTCTATTGGTTGCTCGAAAAGATTGAGGGAGGAAAGTATTTTTTTAAGAATGCCGGTGACCAGAAATACCTCACCGGAACAACTGTGAGCGCAACAGCCCCCACGACAGGCGCAACACTCACCTGGCTTGGAACAGGACAATACAACATCATCTCCAACAACATTACCATACACACCGAGGGACATAGCAACGGCGCAGGAGAGAGCGGCAACATTGTAACTTGGGGCGGCAGTGCAAATTCCTGCTCGGCATGGTACCTGCTCACAGCAGCGGCACCCGAGTCAACCGGCAATGTTACAGCCACATACAACTACAAGAACAACGACAATTTGTGGTTGAGCGAGGAGAAGAGCCTTGCCGTGAACACTCCATATGCGGCTCCCGCAACCGCTTTTGGTGCCAACGCGGCATCACTGCAAGGATATGGCCTTGTACGTTCGGCGCAGAATAATGTCAATGTGCTTTGTACACTCAACGGCGAACTCCCCTTTGGTTTCGAGAATGAGTGGAATGAAGATGGACAATGGTACAACATATCGCTCAAAGGCGCATACCTCTTCCACGCCGATGGACAGACATCGATACCTCTCAACAAAAGCAGTGTCGATGAGAACGACAAGAATGCCTACGCCTTCTCATTCATAGGCAACCCTTATGCAGGCTATAAGATTGTCAACTACGCTGCCGGCGAAGGCTATATCCTGGCATCGTCAACAACTATGAGTGGCGCCGAGGGCGGAACCACATTCCCCATAATGAAAGAGGAAGCGACTCTCCCTGCCGACAACAACACATACTGGATTGCATCGAAGAGCACCAATGCAACAGACGGTTTCTACCTGAACCAGAAAGGTTATGCCGGCAACCGCATGAACAGCCGTGACGGCAAGCTCGCCTACTGGACAGGCGGCGCCGACAATGGTTCTACATTCCTTGTAACCGAATGTGAGATAATCCCCAATGACGACACAACAGGCATCGAGGAAATTACAGAAGGTGCAAATAGTGGCGAAAACACCATTTATGACCTTTGCGGCCGTAAGGTGAACAAGATTACCACAAAAGGCATATACATCATAAACGGCAAAAAACAGATTGTGCAATAACGCACAACATTATAGTACATACCGGACAGCCCCGATTTTTTTCGGGGCTGTTTTTTTGTTGTTTTACCCTCTTTTTATTGCAAAAAAGGGATATCGATGCCGTAAATTCAAAAAAAAATGCGAAATTTGTAACTTATTAGCGAAAATGGGATAAAAAACCACAGGGGAAATAATAAACAGAGAAACACCGCGTTAAGAAAGAGATGAAAAAGCTACTCATATTCCTCATAATCTGTATGTGCGCAATAACCAAAGCCAATGCGCAGTACGATGTGCATTTTGCACAATACTGGAATATGCTCAACTTCTACAACCCCGCCGGTGCCGGTGCGACAGGAATGCTATGGGGATACGCGGCTTACAGCAACCAACTTTCGGGATTTGAAAACAATCCCAAGAGCATGCTTATAAACGTGGATGCTCCCATACCGTTCGTACGTGGCGACCATAACCTGGGTATAGGCGCGCTGAACGACCAGATTGGACTTTTCACCAACCAGCACGTATATTTGAATTATGCCTATGGTTTCAAACTCTGGGGCGGACAATTAAAGACGGGTATTCAGCTCGGCATTCTCAACAGCAAGTTCGAGAGCGGCAAGCTCGACCTCGGCGAGGACACCAACGACCCTGCATTCCCTTCGGGCAGTGCCGACGGCAACAAGTTCGATATAGGTTTTGGTTTCCTCTACAAGCACAAGCATTTTTATGTCGGAATTTCGGCCTTACACATAAATTCCCCGCTCATAGAACTTGGCGAAAAGAACGAATTTCAGGTGGACCCGCTATATAATTTTACAGCGGGAGGCAATATTCCGATAAAAAACACGTTTATAACGATACAGCCTTATATGCAGGTAATGACCGACTTTGTTTCATGGCGAACCGACATAACCGCAAAAGGCACATATTCCTACAACGAAAAAGAGTACTTCGCAGGTGTCACATACAGCTACGACACCTCCGTTGCGGCATTTTTGGGAATTGAATTTATGAATGTAACACTAGCCTATTCCTATGAGTATTTCACATCGGGAGTGGGTGCGAAGAATGGAAACCATGACATTCTCATAGGTTACAAAATGGATTTGAGCATATTCAAGAAGAGTAAAAACAAACATAATAGTATAAGAATGTTGAAATGATGAAAAAGATAATTTATCTGCCAATGATTCTTCTGGCACTCGTTGTTGCGTCGTGCCTCAGCCCTCGCAGTTTCGGCAATGCCAACGGAGGAGAAGTTACAGGAGTGGGCCGTGCAGCCATAAACGAGCCTACACCCTATGGAATGGTTCTTGTAGAGCGTGGCTCAATTAAAGTGGGAGAGGAGAATGCCGATTCCCTTTGGGGCTCTTCGGCACCGGTAAAGGACATTTCGGTCGATGCCTTCTGGATGGACGAGACAGAGGTTTCGAATGCGAAATACCGCCAGTTTGTATTCTGGGTACGCGACTCCATTATCCGCGAACGCCTTGCCGACCCCGCGTATGGCGGTGATGAGACATTCAAAATCACCGAGGATGAATATGGCGAGCCCATTGAGCCTTATCTCGACTGGAAGAAGCCTATTCCCTGGAACAAACCCACCGAAGACGAGTTGCGTGCAATAGAGAGTGTCTATATAACCCACCCCATCACAGGTGAGAAGATGCTCGATGCTTCGCAGATGAACTACCGTTACAGCATCTACGACTACACACAGGCTGCCCTGCGCAAGAACCGCCTTAACCCCGAAGAGCGCAACCGCAACACCGATATCCCCACCGACTACGAGGCAGTGATAATGATATCGAAGGACACCGCATACATTGACGACGAGGGTATGATTGTAAACGAAACCATTACACGCCCCCTCTCGAACCAATACGATTTCCTCAACACATACATTGTGAATGTCTACCCCGACACAACCTGCTGGGTAAACGACTTCCCCAATGCCAACAACGAGGTATATCTCAACCTATACTTCAACCACCCCAACTACAACAACCACCCCGTGGTGGGAGTGAGCTGGGAGCAGGCCAATGCATTCTGCGCATGGCGCACGGAGTACCTGCTTCGCGGGCTCGGCGCACAGGCACGCTGGATCCAACGCTACCGCCTGCCCTCCGAAGTGGAGTGGGAGTATGCAGCACGTGGCAAGGAGGCCAACAAATTCCCCTGGGAGAGCGACGACACAAAGAGCGACAAGGGTTGTTATTATGCCAACTACAAGCCGGGTGAAGGAAACTACACCAAGGACGGCAGTCTCATAACATCGCGTTGCGGCATATTCTCGGCCAATTCCAACGGCCTTTATGACATGGCAGGAAACGTTGCCGAGTGGACATCAACTGTATACACCGAGTCGGGCGTGTTGCAAATGAGCGATATGAACCCCGACCTGCAATACAGAGCCGCAAAGGAGGACCCTTACAGTATGAAGAAAAAGACCATACGCGGCGGCTCGTGGAAAGATGCGGTACGCTTCATTCAGGGAGCAACCCGCAATTATGAATACCAGAACGAGTCGCGTTCGTACATCGGTTTCCGTTGCGTACGCAGCTATGCCGGCGTTGAAAGAAGAAAATAACAAGCAAGTCAAACGATTATCACAGAACAATAATAAGCTATGGGCAAATATAAAAACGCAATAAGACGAATTCAGGCATTTATGGATTCGGCAAGAGGAAAAACAGTCCTCAACTACTTGTACAGCTGGGGTGCAGCAATCGTAATTCTGGGTACCCTTTTCAAACTCACACACATTGCCGGTGCCAACCTTATGCTTTTTGTGGGTATGGGAACCGAGGTTATAGTGTTCTTCTTTTCGGCATTTGAACGCCCCTATGACGTGGCAATAGACGAGCAAAGGGAGGAAGCTGCGGAAGAGGCAGCAGCCAACGGCACACCTTTGAACATAGCAGGCTCACCCTTGAATGGCGGTACAATTGTAATTAACGGTAACATTGGCGGCGGCGATGCGGTTGCCGCACAAGGCACAACCGTTATCGGTGGCACACAGGCACCTGCGGCTGCAATAACCGGCAACCCCGACCTCATACCACAAATGGACGAGGTTACCGAAGAGTACATTGAGAAGGTGCGTACACTAAACGAAGCCATCAAGAACATTGCAGAACAGGCAAACACCCTGGGCCAGAATATGGAAGAGATGGAAACACTCGCCCGCAACCTCACAGGCATAAATGCTCTTTACGAAGCGCAGTTGCGTAGCGCAGGCAACCAGGCCAATGCCATTGACCAGGTTAACGAACAGACAAGAAAGATGGCACAGCAGATTGAGGAGCTCAACGCCATGTATGCCCGTATGATTCAGGCGATGACCACAAATATGAACCAACCCAAACTATAACAACGAGCAACGATGAAGATTAAGAAACAAAGAGTCTCTCCGCGCCAGAAGATGATTAACCTTATGTACGTTCTTCTGATGGCGATGCTTGCACTCAACGTATCTTCGGACGTGCTCAACGGATTCACCCTTGTGGACAGAAGCCTTTCAAAGAGCTCCGAGAATGCCGGCAAGCAGAACGAGGCTCTCTACAAAGACTTTGAATCCTTTATGGCGCAGAACCCCGAAAAGGTTCGTGAGTGGTACAACCGTGCAACACACGTCAAAAGCATCTCCGACTCGTTGTATGCACTCGCCGACCAGCTTAAAGTGCGCATAGCAAAGAAGGCCGACGGAAAAAATGGCGACTACAACAACCTTGTGAACCGCGAAGACCTTGAAGCATCGACATATGTAATGCTTGCACCCGGTACCGGGCAGGGACAGCAGCTGTTTGATGCCATAACCAAGTACCGCGAGGAGATACTTACAATGGTAAGCGACTCTACACAGAGAGAAATCATAAAAAGCAGTTTCAGCACCGAAATACCCAAACGCGATATTTCATTGCTGAAAAACTGGCAAGAGTATAACTTTGAGAGTATGCCGGCTATTGCGGCTATCACAATGCTCACAAAATTGCAGAACGACGTTCGATATGCCGAAGGCGAAGTACTGCACACCCTTGCACGCAATATTGACGTGGGCGACGTGCGCGTGAACCAGATACGTTCGTTGGTTATTCCCACATCGCGCAACGTAGTACGCGGCAGCGAGTTTTCGGCCCAGATTATCCTTGCAGCCGTCGACTCTACCCAACGCCCCGAAATATACATCGATGACAAGCTGCTTGAAACAACAAACGGCGAATACAGCCGCCTTTGCAACACTACCGGCGACTATACCCTCAACGGATATATGCTCGTGAGCGATGGTGCAGGCGCACAGACACGATATGACTTCTCGCAGAAATACACCGTTGTAGAGCCCACGGCAACCGTGAGTGCATCGCTGATGAACGTGCTGTACGCAGGCTTTGAGAACCCTGTGAGCATATCAGTTCCGGGAGTTCCCAACAACCGCATATCAGCAAGCATTGCAAGCGGACAAGGCACACTCAAAAGCGATGGTGCCGGCGGATACATTGTGATACCCACACAGGTGGGCGAGGATATTGCCATAGGTGTTACCGCACGCAACGAAGAGGGGCGCAGCCAAAGTATGGGACAGTACATCTTCCGTGTACGCCAGTTGCCCGACCCCACACCATTCATCGAGTTCAAGGACAAAGACGGCAACACACAACGTTACAGAGGCGGCGCACCGTTCAGCAAGCAGTCGCTTATGTCGACCGACGGCATTGTTGCAGCCATTGACGACGGATTGCTGAACATCGGCTTCAAGGTGCTCTCGTTCGAAACTGTCTTTTACGACAATATGGGCAACGCAATACCCCTGCTCTCACAAGGGGCCAACTTTACAGCCCGACAGAAGGATATGTTCCGCAATTTGAGCCGCGGCAAACGTTTCTACATATCACACGTGAGAGCCATTGGCCCCGACAACATCGAACGTCTGTTGCCCACATCGCTCGAAGTAATTATAAACTAATATAAACAGTGAAAACTGTCACAAACAAAGGATAAAAAACAAGAGTTATGAAATACATTAGCAAACTTATTGTTGTTATAGCAATATCTCTTTTAGGACAATATGCCGTAGCCCAACCGCCTGCACGTGAAAGAGAAAAGGCAAAGAAGGAGCAAAAGAGAGCCACTGCGGCAATAGTGAATATGTCGGAGAGGGCAAAGAACCAGTTCCCCACACTTGTTGTTCCCCAAGAGGTGGTGTGGAAACGCGACATTTACCGCTCGCTCGACCTTAAAAAGGAGAAAAACGCCTCACTCTATTACCCCGTGGAACCTATGGGACAGAGTGTGAACCTTTTCACATACATATTCCGACTGATACTCGAAGGCAGTGTGAATGCCTATACTTACAACCTCGACGGTTATGAGTCGTTCACCGAGGAGAACAAGATAGCCCCAAAGGACCTCCTCGACAACTACCGTATATATTATGAAGAGAAAGATGGAGAGTATGTTGTGGGCAAAAGCGACATACCCAGCAGCGAGGTCCTGAGCTACTACATAAAGGAGAGCTACTACTACGACCAGAGAACAGCCACCTACAACCAGCGTGTGACTGCAATCTGCCCGGTGTTGCACCGCGCCGAGGAGTTCACTACCGAGGTAACAAAATATCCTATGTTCTGGCTCAACTATGACGAGATTGCACAAATTCTTGCACAGCAGCCCATTGTGACCAGCAGTTACAACAATGTATCGACAATGACCATCGACGACTATTTTACCAAGAACTGCTACGATGGCGAGATTTACAAGACCGTGAACCTGCGCAACCTTGCACTTAACCAATACTGCAAGGACACCACTGCTATAAAGAAGGAGCAGGAGAATATTGAAAAGCAGCTCACCACATTCCGTTCGAACCTGTGGGAAACACCAAAGCCTGTTGTAGCAGCCGACTCCACCATCGCCGCAAACGACTCTATTGCTGCACCTGTAAAAGAGGAGAAAAAACGTTTTACCCTCTTCGGCGGCAACAAGAAAGAAGATACAAAGAAGGAGAAAGCAAAGAAGAGCAGCCCGAAGAGAAGTGCCGGCACAGCACGCCTGTCGGTGCGCCGCACAAGACGATAATCCGGTACATATACATATAGAACCTCACTATACTCAAAGGGATACAGAACAACACCTGTATCCCTTGTGTTTTATAAAGAAATGATATAAAATTTGCATCTTAACTAATTTTACACTTATTTTGTGCCAAAATAACGATAAACAGTATACAAACTATTAAAACAGATAACTTATGAAAAAGATTTTTGGAATAGTGTTGACACTATCTCTGCTGGTTGCAGCACCCGCATACTCACAGTTCAACTGGGGTATCAAAGCCGGTATGAACCTCACCGGAAAACCCAAGTCGCTCGGTGATGTAAAGAGCGACAGCAAGAACGGTTTCTTTGTGGGACCTATGGCAAAAGTTGTCATTCCCGTGCTTAACATCGGCCTCGAAGGTAACCTCCTCTACTCGCAGAGCGAGAGTGAATTCTTTGGCAACAGCATCACACGCCGCAGCCTCGAAGTGCCCATCTACCTTCGTTATGACTTCGCGCTCCCCATCCTGAACAAAATTGTTGAACCATTCATTGCTGTCGGCCCCCAGTTCGGTTGGGTAATCGGCAACAACGACATATCGGGTACAGAACAGGTTTGGGATGCAGCAAGCAACACCATCAAGAACAGCATTTACGAATGGGATTACAAGAAGAGCTACCTGAGCCTCAACCTCGGTGCCGGCGCAACCCTTCTCAACCACATTCAATTGCACATAAACTACAACATTGCACTCGGCAACACAGGTGAGTGGAAGTCCGACCCCACAGGTGCAGCTTGGGACCACGTTAAAGAGTCAAAGATCAACACCTGGCAAGTTTCGGCAGCCTACATCTTCTAAAAAAGGTTCTTACCACACATATCGGGAGCGGCTTTTTACGCCGCTCCTTTTTTGCACATACACTATACCATATATTTGCACTTTCCGCTCTTTTTCATAACTTCGCACAAGAAACGATATGGCAAAGTTCGCCGATGTAATATTACCATTACCGCTCCCCACAACATACACATACAGCATACCGCAAGAGTTAAGGGAGAGAGTGCAGGCCGGGTGTCGCGTCAGCGTGCCTCTCGGCCCAAAGAAGCATTACACAGCGATGGTTGCAGCCGTTCACGACAATAAACCCGATGACTGCAAGGTACGCCCCATTGAGGAACTGCTCGACGAAACACCTATAATGCTTCCCACACAGATGAAGTTGTGGGAGTGGGTGTCGCGTTACTATTTGAGTTCATTGGGCGATATATACAAAGCCGCCGTGCCGCAAGGGCTCAAAGGAGAGTTCAAGCCACGTACCGAGCAGCGCACACGACTCACCCCACACTATCGCAACGAAAAAGCCATAAGCATAATACAGAACGTACTCAACCGTGCACCACGACAGAAGAGGCTGCTTGCCACATATCTCGAAATGTCGCAAATTCTCACGGGAGAACCCATAGAGGTTTCAAAGCACAAACTTTTGGAGAAGGCACAAGTGCAACCACCCATATACAAAGAACTTGTCGACAAGGGATTCCTTGAAAGCTACGAAGTGGAGATTGGTCGACTCACCACCGATGATTGCGCCACAGCACCACTGAACACACTGAACAAGGCACAGGAGAAGGCCTTGCGGGAGATAACAGACAGTTTTGCCCACAAGAACGTGACCTTGCTTCACGGAGTAACTTCGGCCGGAAAGACAGAGATATATACGCACCTTATATCGCAGGCCGTGGAACGCGGTGAGCAGGTGCTGTACCTTTTGCCCGAAATTGCCCTTACGCAACAGATCATAGAACGTCTGCGCCGCGTGTTCGGCAACAAGATAGGGCTATACCACTCCAAGTTCTCCGATGCCGAGAGGGTGGAAATATGGAAAAAGCAGATGAGCGACGAGCCTTACAGCATAATCCTGGGGGTGCGTTCATCACTCTTCCTGCCGTTCAAGAGACTGGGGCTTGTAATTGTCGACGAGGAGCACGAAAACAGCTACAAACAGCAGGAGCCCGCGCCACGCTACAACGCCCGCAATGCAGCAATAGTGCTTGCTTCGTTTTTCGGAGCAAAGACCTTGCTTGGAACCGCAACCCCCTCGATTGAGAGTTACTACAACGCTACTACCGGCAAATATGGGCTTGTAAGCCTCACCACACGCCACCGCGAAGTGAAGCTGCCAGACATTGAGGTTGTTGACATAGCCGATATGAGCCGCCGCAAACGTATGACCGGACCATTCAGCGACCCGCTTGCCGACGCAATGAGCAAAGCTCTTCAAGAGGGCAAACAGATAATTCTGTTCCAGAACAGGCGAGGGTACTCCCCCCTGCTCGAATGCAAGACCTGCGGCTGGGTGCCGAAGTGCAAGCACTGCGATGTGAGCCTCACACTGCACAAGAACGCCGGCAGACTCACCTGCCACTACTGCGGCTACACCATACCCGCACCGAAGTATTGCCCCAACTGCGAAGAGAACAACTTCATACACTTGGGATACGGAACCGAAAAGATTGAGGATGACCTGCAAAACCTCTTCCCCGATGCGCGCATCGCCCGTATGGACCTCGACACCACACGCACACGCGCTGCATACGAGAAAATCATTTCCACATTCCAGGAGGGAGGCACCGATATCCTTATCGGCACCCAGATGGTTTCAAAGGGGCTTGATTTTGACAAAGTGGCTGTGGTGGGAATAATAAATGCCGACACACTGCTAAACTACCCTGATTTCCGTTCAACCGAACGGGCGTTCCAGCTTATGGCCCAGGTTGCAGGGCGTGCCGGCCGCAAGGACGGCGAGGGCAAGGTGTTCCTGCAAACAAAGATACCCGACGCACCCGTCATTCCGCAAATAGTGAAGAACGACTATATGCAATTCTACAACTCACAATTGCAGGAGCGCATGATGTTCCACTACCCGCCATTCTATCGCCTTGTCTATATTTATATTAAACACCGTGATGTAAAGGTTCTCGATGAATTCTCGGAGATGCTGGGCCGCCACCTGCGCGACATATTCGAGGAGCGCATCCTGGGCCCCGACCTGCCGCCTGTTGCGCGAGTAAAGGAGATGTATATACGCAAGATGGTGCTTAAAATAGAAAACAACCTGTCGCAGTACAAAGTGAACGAAACGCTGCTGGACATACAGCAGGCATTCACACAGAACAACCGGTACCGCTCAATTGTAATGTTCTACGACGTAGACCCGCTTTAACACTGTTTGCATTATTTTCACAGTCAATATTTTGTACTTCTGCCGCCATTTAGGTAACTTTGCACCATTTTAGGGGATTACGCCCACGACAAGAACAATTACAGAGTACAAGACAATGAACAGATTCAAGAGAATAAACAACCTATTCGGTTGGCTCACATTCCTTGTTGCAGCAATCACATACTGCCTCACCGTTGAGCCTTCCGCAAGTTTCTGGGACTGCCCCGAATTTATCCTTTCGGGCAACAAACTCGAAGTAGGCCACCCGCCCGGTGCCCCCTTCTTTATGCTCACAGCAAACTTCTTCTCGCTCTTTGCCGAGCCACAGAACGTGGCACTTATGGTCAACTATATGAGCGCATTATTGAGTGCCGGAGGCATTCTGTTCCTCTTTTGGAGCATCACACACCTCACACGCAAGCTCATTGTTGGCAACAGCACAAACATATCCGCTTCGCAAACTGCGACAATCATAGGTTCGGGCCTTGTGGGAGCTCTTGCATACACTTGGAGCGACACATACTGGTTCAGCGCCGTGGAAGGCGAGGTTTATGCCTATTCATCGCTATTCACTGCCGTTGTATTCTGGCTCATTCTCAAATGGGAAGAGCAGGCCGACCAGCCTCACAGCGACCGCTGGCTGGTACTCATAGCCTACCTTGTGGGACTCTCTATCGGTGTCCACCTGCTCAACCTCCTGTGTATTCCCGCCATTGTTCTTGTAGCATACTATAAACGTATCCCCAATGCCAACTGGAAAGGCTCACTGCTGGCAATAGCCCTTTCGGGAGTACTTGTTGCTGTGGTTCTTTATGGCATTGTACCCGGCGTGGTTAAGGTGGGCGGTTGGTTTGAACTGCTCTTCGTGAACACCATCGGGCTGCCATTCAATACAGGCCTCATCACTTACATTGTGTTGCTGTGTGCCGCACTCATTTGGGGATTGCGCGAAAGCGAGAGCTGCAAGAACCGCAAACGCCTTGCCATTGCTTTCACGGCATCTGTCGGCCTGCTTGGCATCCCCTTCTACGGCTATGGATTTTTCAGCATTCTGATTGGCTTACTGGTTTTGGCGGCCATCTTCTTTGTCGTTATGTTCCGCAAAGGAGAGAACCACATTGTAAACCTGCGCTGGCTCAACACATCGTTGCTCTGTATGCTGGTGATAATGATTGGATACTCATCGTACGCACTAATTGTTGTGCGCTCGGCCGCAAACACCCCTATGGACCAGAACTCGCCGGAGGATATATTCACACTCGGTGCTTACCTGGGCCGCGAGCAGTACGGCGACCGCCCCCTGCTCTACGGCAACACCTACTGCTCCGAACTTGAACGCGAGGCCGTGGGCGAATATTGGGTGGCAAAGGTGGTGCGCGGTGCACCCAAATATGCTCCGAAAGAGAAAGCATCGCCCGACGAAAAGGATTCATACGAAATTATAGGTTACGACGAGAAACCTGTGTACGCACAAAATATGTTCTTCCCGCGTATGTACAACCCCGAACACGCCAACTTCTATGGCATGAACCTGTATGAGCAGTGGTGCGGTGGCGAAATCAAGGGGCGCAATGTTCGTTACAGGACACCCTGGGGCGAGACAAAGAACATAAAGATGCCCACACAGCTCGACAACATAAAGTTCTTTATCAACTACCAGCTGAACTTTATGTATTGGAGATACTTCCTGTGGAACTTTGTAGGCCGCCAAAACGACTTGCAAAGCCACGGCGAAATGGAGAAGGGTAACTGGATTACCGGTTTCAACTTTATCGACAATATATTGGTGGGCAACCAGGAGACTCTCCCCAACGTGCTCAAAGAGAACAAAGGGCGTAACGTGTTCTACGCACTGCCGTTGATTTTGGGCATAATGGGTATGGTGTGGCAGGCACGCCATAGCAAAGAGGGCAAACAGCAGTTCTTCATTGTATTCTGGCTCTTCTTTATGACAGGACTTGCCATTGTGCTCTACCTGAACCAGACACTTTTGCAACCCCGTGAACGCGATTATGCCTACGCTGCATCGTTCTACGCTTTTGCCATTTGGATTGGTATGGGCGTGGCAGCCATTACCGAGTGGTTGAAGTCGCACAAAACCATTGCAAACATTGCAATATCGGCAGCCTGTCTGCTGGTACCTTTGCAGATGGTATCGCAGACCTGGGACGACCACGACCGCAGCGGCCGTTACGCCTGCCGCGATTTTGGGCAGAACTATCTCTTCTCCATACCAGAGGAGGGCAACCCCATAATATTCACCTGTGGCGACAACGACACCTTCCCCTTGTGGTATAACCAGGAGGTGGAGGGAGTGCGCACCGATGCCCGCGTGTGCAACCTGTCGTACCTGCAAACCGACTGGTACATCGACCAGATGCGTCGCCCTGCATACGACTCACCCTCGCTGCCCATAAGCTGGAAACGCATAGATTATGCAGGCAACAACAACGAAATGGTGAAGATTGACACCCGCTACAAGGATGTAATAAAGAAACTCTACAAGGAGAAACCCGAAGCGGCAAAAAAACGCTACGGCGAAAACCCGTTTGAGATACAGAACATTATGAAACACTGGGTACATTCAAAGAACGAGAAGTTCCACTTCATACCCACCGACACTGTATATATCAAGATTGACAAAGAGGCTGTCATACGTTCGGGAATGATTATCCCCGAAGAGTACACCGATGAGATGCCCGAATATATGGCAATATCGTTGAAGGACCGCCAACGATTGCTCCGCAGCGACCTTATGTTGCTCGAAATGCTTTCACAAGCCAACTGGGTGCGACCTATGTATATGTCTATGACTGTGGGCGAAGAGAACTATTTGAACTCTTTGCAGGACTTCTTTGTACAGGAGGGACTTGCCTACCGAATAACCCCCTTCAACTGGGTAGAGCTTGGTTACAGCACCAAACACAACATTGTAGCCGATACCGAGACTTTCTACAACAACGTGATGAACCGTTTCAAGTTCGGCGGGTTTAAGGGAACCCCCGATTACTACTCCGACGAAACCATCAGCCGTATGGTATACACCCATCGTCGCCTCATCTCGTCACTTGCCTCACAGCTATACAACGAGGGCGAGAACGAGAAGGCCTTGAAACTGCTCGACCGCATTGAAGAGGAATTGCCGAGCACAATAGTTCCACACGGAGCAAGAATAGGCGGTGCCGACATTGGCCGCCTGTATATGGCTCTCGGCGAATATGAGAAGGGTTGCCGCATACTTGCCGGGCTCATTGAGGAGCAGATGGAGTATATCGACTGGTATTGCAGTTTCAGCAAAAACAGGTTCAAGGCAAATGCACAGGAGAGCTATAATGCCATTGAAATGGCCAAGTTGCTTATAGAGGAGTTGAACAGCGGTGACGAAGCCTGCAAGGCTATGGCAGACGAATACACAGCCGAACTTAATGAGAAGTTTATGGTGTGGCGCAAAAAAATGAGTTAAGAAAAAGATTATGTTTATAGAACAAGTTCCGACATTTTTCCGTAACCTTTACCCAAAAGCTTTATGGAGGATGAACCCCGATGAGAAGGCCGTTTACCTCACCTTCGACGACGGGCCCATCCCTGTCATAACCCCCTGGGTTGTGGAACTGCTCGAAAGGAACAACATAAAGGCTACATTTTTTATGGTGGGCGACAACGTGCATAAGTTCTCCCAGGAGTATATGCAGGTGGTAGAGGGCGGACATCGCCTGGGCAACCACACTTTCAACCACCTCAAAGGGCTCCTCACAAGCACCGACAAATATATAGAGAACGTAGACCAGGCCGATGCCTTCATACATAGCAACCTGTTCCGTCCCCCTCACGGTGTTCTGCGCACACAGCAGTACCGCGAACTCTCCAAACGGTACCAGTTTGTAATGTGGGACCTTGTCACACGTGATTACAGTATACACATGTATGGCGAGGATGTGCTTGCCAACGTAAAGCGTTACACACGCAACGGCAGCATAATAACCTTCCACGACTCGCTGCGTTCCGAAAGGAACCTTCGATATGCCTTGCCACGTGCCATAGACTGGTTGCTTGAACAGGGTTATACATTCAAGATTTTTGATTAATGACAAACTCTTCGACGGACTTTTCAGCAACAGTCGTGTGCAGTGTGGCATAGTCACACCACACGGGGTGCGGAAAGTAAAGCGAGTCAATGGGTATCAACCTTTATGCAATAAAAAACGATGACACCAAAGGAATTATCGAACCATATCAAAGCCGAGGCAAAACGCCTCGGCTTTGCCGTATGCGGTATTGCAAAGGCCACACCACTGCCTGCAATCGAGGCACAAAGGCTAAACGGGTGGGTGGCCGACGGGAAACACGGCGATATGGGCTACCTCGAACGGAATTGCGACAAGCGCGAAAACCCCGCAAAACTTGTGGAGGGGTGCAAAAGCATTGTTTCGGTGGCATTGAGCTACGCACAAGGAGAGTTTGACGAAAGCCGCCTGCACATATCACGATACGCACAAGGAGCCGACTACCACCACGTTGTAAAAGAGCGGCTATACCGCTTGCTTGCGAGCATAGAGAGCGTTGTCCCGGTTAAAGGCAGGGCCTTCTGCGACACAGCCCCAGTTGCCGAACGCTATTGGGCCATGCAGGCAGGGCTTGGGTGGATTGGGCGCAATCACCAGCTTATAATTCCCAAGCTGGGCTCCTATTTTTTTCTCGGCGAACTGATGATTGATTGCGAAACGGAGTATGACACGCCATTTACACAAAACCTGTGCGGGAGCTGCACCCGCTGCATAGAAAACTGCCCTACACAGGCACTTGCCATCGATGGTTTCGATGCGCGGAAATGCCTTTCGTACCTCACCATAGAACACCGCCGCGAACTCCCCGAAAACATCGGTAAAAAGATGGGAAATTGCTTTTACGGCTGCGACCGTTGCCAAACAGCCTGTCCCTGGAACAAGAAGGCCGGCAGGACAGAAATTACCGAACTGCTACCCGGCGAGGCACTTACTACAATGGAAAAGGAGGATTGGTACGCGCTCACCGAAGGGAAATACAAGGAGATATTCGGAAAAAGCGCTGTGGAGCGTGCCGGTTACGAACAGCTCATACGCAACATAGAGGCGATAAAAAAGGGGTGATTAACGGCAAATGTAATCGCACACCTTATCCTGCCAGACACGGACAGGAGTGGCTTTGGGCAAGCCATCATTAAGCATAACAAAGGCAATGGTGTGCCCGTTGGAAGCCTTCGCATAACCGGCAAGAGTGCATACGCCTGTCACCGTACCCGTTTTTGCAAAAACACGCTTGAATGCCGCCGTGTTCTTTGTGCGGTGTTTCATAGTGCCGCTTATACCCGACTGCGGCAACCCTTGCATAAAAATATCATATATTCCGGGAACGGCATACACCCTGCGAAGAGCCTGCATTATAATATCGGCCGACAACAACGTGTAAGGCGACAAACCGGAGCCGTCGCGCACATCGGACCTTTCGGGCATATCGAACGTGTAGTTCATATATCCCTTGATAATCTTCGGTCCCATATCCTGCCGCACGGGCCGTTTCCCGTAGAGCGCTCCAAGATGATAAGAAAGAGATTCGGCACACAGGTTGTTGCTCTCCATAAGAGCCTCAACCACAATATCCCTTATAGGCCTCCGCACAACAGCCAATGTATCACAGACCGCCGGTGTTGCGGCAAAAGAGGTGCAACCCACCTGCACACCGGCAGCCGAAAGCTGTTCGGCAGCCACAGCCACAAAGAAATTCTGCGAAGGGAACATATTCATCTTTTCGCTCTTTGCCGCACGACAATTACCACGCAACCTAATGACATTGGTACCATCGAGCCAGTCACGCAGAATTGTGAATTTCTCATCGGTGCCGCTCTTGCTCACAGCCTCGTTTACAACAGTATAGAAATTTGATGGCGGATAGCACTCCACACGGGGCGGAACACCCTTGCCGGCAGGAGTTGCCTTCACCTCGACACAACCGCCGCAAAGCATCAGAGGGGAGATATAGGGTTGGAACTCCCAGGGAGTATCGTCCCACGCCCACCCAGGGCCCCAATATACCGAGTCCATAAAAGAGCAGTCGGCAAAAAGAGTGTCGGCCACCATACCCTGCGGCACTGCCGACAACAATGTTTTTAAATCATCGTACGAAAAGAGAGGGTCCACCGAACCTTGCAGATAGAGATTGTTGCCCTTGCGAAGCAGACGGGTGTCGACCGTGTAGTCGCACCCCAGCCGTTCAAGAGCGGCAAGTGCCGTCACCACTTTAAGCACCGAAGCCGGGCGGCACAATTTATGCTCGCGGTGGGAAAAGAGCAGAGAATCGGCATCGAGGTCATACACCACGAGCGACACATCGCTTTGAAGAAAAATATCATCGCCAAGCAGTGTTTCAAAGCCGTCGCGCAGAGGCTGTGCCGACACCGCAAAAATATATAGAACACAAAGGATAGATAACAGAAAACGATTTTTCATAACTTAACGGGCCGCAAAAGGCAAAACTTTCGGTAAAACTACTGATTATTTATTAAAAATACCCACAGAGCACTGTTTTATTTATGTTTTTTTGTATTTTTGCGATACCGAGAAAATACAAAAAACAAATGCAGGGCTCGATGAAAAGCTTTGAGCTACACAAAAACCCATAGAAGACACCAACCCTGCAAAACTCTATGGAAATATGATTAAAAAATTCGATTTTCTGGTCATTGGTTCCGGTATTGCCGGAATGAGTTACGCACTTAAAGTTGCCGACAAAGGCAACGTTGCAATAGTGTGCAAAACCACGCTCGAAGATGCCAATACCTATTTTGCACAAGGAGGCGTAGCATCGGTCACAAACCTTGCCGTGGACAATTTCGACAAACACATTGAAGACACTATGATTGCCGGCGACTGGATAAGCGACCGGGAAGCCGTTGAAAAAGTAGTGCGCGAAGCACCATCACAAATTCAGGCACTCATAGACTGGGGCGTAAATTTCGACAAGAACGAAAAAGGCGAGTTCGACCTGCACCGCGAGGGCGGGCACTCGGAGTTCCGCATTCTGCACCACGCCGACAACACCGGTGCCGAAATTCAGGAATCCCTCATAAAGGCTGTGCGCAAACACCCCAATATTACCATCCTTGACAACCATTTTGCAATAGAGATAATTACGCAGCACCACTTGGGCGTGACGGTAACCCGACAGACACCCGACATAGAGTGTTTCGGCGCATACGTTCTCGACATTGCCACAAATGAAGTACATACATTTTTGAGCCGCGTGACACTGATGGCAACAGGCGGTTGCGGCGCAGTATACAAGACCACTACCAACCCGTTGGTGGCAACAGGCGACGGCATCGCAATGGTCTACCGTGCAAAGGGAACCGTAAAGGATATGGAATTTATACAGTTCCACCCCACCGCGCTGTACAACCCCGGCGACCGCCCATCGTTCCTCATAACCGAGGCTATGCGCGGATACGGTGCCATTCTGCGCACCATCGACGGCAAAGAGTTTATGCAGAAATATGATGAACGCCTGTCGCTTGCACCGCGCGACATTGTGGCCCGCGCCATTGACAACGAGATGAAGACACGCGGCGAGGACCACGTCTACCTCGATGTCACACACAAAGACCCCGAAGAGACCAAACGCCACTTCCCCAACATATACGAAAAATGTCTCTCGCTCGGCATTGACATAACAAAAGACTATATACCCGTGGCACCGGCCGCCCACTACCTTTGCGGCGGTATAAAGGTAGACCTCAATGCCGCATCGAGCATACACCGCCTTTATGCTGTGGGCGAGTGTTCCTGCACCGGCCTCCACGGCGGCAACCGACTGGCAAGCAACTCACTCATAGAGGCCGTAGTATATGCCGACGCTGCCGCAAAACACTCGTTGCAGCACATACACGAATACAGTTTCAACGAGAATATACCCCAATGGAACGACGAGGGCACCAAGATGAACGAAGAGATGGTGCTCATTTCACAGGACGTGAAAGAGGTGGGACAGATTATGAGCACATACGTGGGAATTGTGCGAAGCGACCTGCGCCTCAAACGTGCGTGGAACCGCCTTGACCTGCTTTACGAAGAGACCGAGGAACTCTTTAAAAGAAGCGTAGTGAGCCGCGAACTGTGCGAGCTGCGCAACATAATAAACGTGGGATACCTCATTATGCGTCAGGCTATCGAACGCAAGGAGAGCCGCGGTCTGCACTACAACATAGACCACCCGAAAAAAAATTAAGACAACGACACACCCCATAAGCACGGCAGGAACCGCCTCAAAAAGCAGTTCCTGCCGTGCTTAAATATATTTATATTTACTTTTCACAATTTACCCGAAAATCGCCCCATATTTATATTGGAAATTCGCGCAAAAAAAGCTATCTTCGCGGGAAAATAGCTACCCCTTCCACTCGCCATCCGGAGAGGGGTTCCCAAACACGAAACATTAACAAACTATATTCACAAAAATGTCAACAAAGAGAATTAAATCGGCATTGGTTTCTGTCTTCCACAAAGACGGATTGGACGAGATTATAAAACTCCTGCACGCCGAAGGAGTACAGCTTATCTCAACCGGAGGTACACAGAGTTTCATTGAATCGCTCGGCATACCCTGCACCGCGGTTGAAAGCCTCACCGGCTACCCCTCAATTCTGGGCGGCCGCGTGAAGACACTTCACCCCAAAGTGTTCGGCGGCATATTGGGCCGTCGCGAGAACGAGAAAGACCAGCAACAGATGCAGGAATACGAAATACCCGCTATCGACCTGGTAATCGTGGACCTCTACCCCTTTGAGCAGACAGTAGCATCGGGTGCTCCCGAAGCCGACATCATCGAAAAGATTGACATAGGTGGCATTTCGCTCATACGCGGTGCTGCAAAGAACTTCAACGACGTGGTTATCGTTGCAAGCAAAGCGCAGTACAAACCTCTGCTCGACATTTTGCAGAGCAACGGTGCAGTTACCACACTCGAAGAGCGTCGTTTCTTCGCACGCGAGGCCTTTGCAGTTTCGTCGTCTTACGATTCGGCCATCTTCAACTATTTCGACAAAGAGGAGAAGAGTGCGTTCCGTTGCGCAAAGGATTATCCCATGTCGTTGCGTTATGGCGAGAACCCCCACCAGAAAGGAGCCTTCTATGGCGATTTCGGCAAGATGTTCAACCAGATACACGGCAAGGAGATTTCCTACAACAACCTGCTCGATATAAGTGCAGCAGTGGAGCTCATCAACGACTTTGCCGGTGAAACCACATTTGCCATCCTCAAACACAACAATGCCTGCGGCCTTGCATCGCGCCCCACACTCGCAGAGGCTTGGGATGCAGCACTTGCCGGCGACCCCGTTTCGGCATTCGGCGGTGTGCTCATCGCAAATGCCGTTATCGACAAGGCAACTGCCGAGAAAGTTAACGAGATATTCTTCGAGGTTATTATCGCTCCCGACTATGACATGGATGCTCTTGAAATACTCACACAAAAGAAGAACCGCATAATCCTTGTACAGAAGTCGACCGAACTCCCCTCGCAGACCTACCGCAGCGTGCTTGGCGGCGTGCTTGTACAGGACCGCGACGAGAAGGTTGAAACAGCCGAGGACCTCAAAACCGTTTCACAGGCTGTTCCCACAGCGGCCGAGATTGAGGATATGCTCTTTGCCAACAAAATTGTGAAGCATAGCAAAAGCAACGCCATCGTACTTGCAAAAAACAAGCAGCTCATTGCAAGCGGTGTAGGACAGACATCACGTGTCGACTCACTGCGCCACGCAATTGAGAAGGCCGGCAACTTCGGTTTCTCATTGCAAGGCAGCGTAATGGCCAGCGACGCATTCTTCCCCTTCCCCGACTGCGTGCAGATAGCCCACGAGGCAGGTGTTACAGCCGTAATACACCCCGGAGGCTCAATACGCGACAAGGAGTCGGTGGACTATTGCGATGCAAACGGCGTTTCGATGGTTATCACAGGCTTCCGCCACTTTAAACATTAATGAATCTTTAAAAACTATTACAGAATGGGACTTTTTTCATTCACACAGGATGTGGCTATCGACCTCGGTACCGCCAACACCATTATCTCCTACAATGGAAAGATTGTGGTTGACGAGCCATCGGTTGTAGCCATCGACGGCCAGAAGAAGATGATGGCCGTGGGCGAACGTGCCAAACAGATGCACGAAAAGACAAACCCCAACATACAGACAATACGTCCCCTGCGCGACGGTGTTATTGCCGACTTCTATGCCTGCGAAATGATGATGCGTGGCCTCATCGAGAAGGTAAATATGGGCAGCAAGCTCTTCACCCCCTCGCTCCGTATGGTCATAGGCGTTCCCTATGGCTCTACCGAGGTTGAGCTCCGTGCCGTACGCGACTCGGCCGAACACGCCGGTGGCCGCGATGTCTATCTCATTTACGAGCCTATGGCATCGGCACTCGGTATCGGCCTCGATGTTCTGGCACCCGAAGGAAATATGGTTGTCGACATAGGTGGCGGTTCCACCGAGATTGCCGTTATCTCTTTGGGAGGTATCGTTTCAAACGGTTCACTGCGCACCGCCGGTGACGACTTCACAGCCGACATCCAGGAGTATATGAGCCGCCAGCACAACGTACGCGTGAGTGAGCGTATGGCAGAACGTATCAAGATACACGTAGGTTCGGCCCTCACCGACCTGGGCGACGAAGCACCCCAGGACTACATTGTACACGGTCCTAACCGCATAACAGCAATGCCCATCGAGGTTCCTGTATGCTACCAGGAGATTGCACACTGTATCGACAAGTCGATTATGAAGATTGAGAACGCCATTATAAGCGCGTTGGAGGCTACACCTCCCGAACTCTATGCCGACATTGTGCACAACGGTATCTATCTCGCCGGTGGCGGTGCCCTGTTGCGAGGCCTCGACAAGCGTTTGGAGAACAAGATAAACATACCTTTCCACATTGCCGAGAACCCTCTCTACTGCGTGGCAAAGGGTACTGCGCTTGCACTCAACGACCTCAACTATCCATTCCTGATGCGATAAAACGAGGCCGCCGTGCAGACACTGCTGAATTTCATAATAAAGCATAACCACTGGTTCCTGTTCCTGTTATTGGAGGGAGCCGGTGTTATGCTTGTTGTGCAGTTCAACAGCTACCAGAATGCAACTATATTCACATCGGCCAACAGGGCGGTGGGCAACATCTTCTCCATCATAAGCGATGTAAACGGTTATTTTGCCCTCAAAAGCGAGAACGAAAGGCTTTTGCAGCACAACCGCGAACTGCTTGAACAGGTAGGAGTGCTGAACGAAAAGCTTGCACAGACAGGCGACAGCGCAACCATTGCCGCTCTTGGACAGGGAACCGACGGGCGCGGTTTCATCTACAACACCGCAAGCGTGGTAAACAACTCGGTAAACAGCGTAAACAACTTCATAACCCTCGACAAAGGAACAGCCGATGGTGTGTTGCCCGAAATGGGCCTCTTTTGCGACAAAGGCGTTGTGGGCATAATATACACAGCGTCGGCCCACTACTCGATAGCCATCCCGTTACTCAACAGCAAAAGCAGCATAAGCTGCCGCATAAAGGGAAGCGAAAGTTTCAGCACACTGCAATGGGATGGCGACGACATAAGACATTCCAACCTTGTCGACCTGCCACGATACTCAAAGCTATCTGTGGGCGACACGGTTGTAACGAGCGGGTTCTCGTCGATATTCCCCAAAGATATACCCATAGGCACCATTGAGGCAATCGAGGATTCGGACGACGGAATGTTCTACTGCGCCAAAGTACTATTGTCTACCGACTTCACCACACTCGACAAAGTGTACATTGTAGGCAGCAAAGGATACGAAGAACAGAAAGAACTCGAACAGAGCACCACCGGGAAATGACAAGAGATTTATTCATACGCATACGCAATTTTGCAATATTGGCACTTGTACAAGCGCTGATATTCAGCCAGATACACCTGTTTGGCTATGCCACTGCGCACATATATCTGATATTCCTGTTGAAGCTGCCACGTTTTACATCGCGCAACGAACTGCTGCTATGGGGCTTCCTCTTCGGTCTTGTGATAGACATATTCGGCAACACCCCCGGAATAAACGCCTGCGCCGCCACAGCCCTGGCATTTGCACGCAACTACTTCCTCGACGCATTTACCCAGAAGGGCAATGCCGACGACTTTGTGCCGAGCGTACACACCATAGGGTGGAGTGGATATACCACATACGCCCTGTTCAACCTGCTGCTATTCTACTTTGTGCTCTACTTGCTGGAACTGTTCACAATACAATACCCCGTAACACTTCTCATAAGCGTAGCAGGCAGCACCATTCTCACCATGCTCTTCACTATGGTCCTCGAATGTTTCACCCGCAAGAAATAGAAGAGGATGAACATACACGGCAACGACAAGCGCAAATATATTCTTGCAGGAGCAGTGCTCCTGGTGCTCTTCATATATATTGCACAGCTCTTCAACCTGCAAATACTGAGCGACCAATACAAGTCGAAAGCCGACAGCAACGCATTCTACAAAAAGACACTCTACCCCGCCCGTGGCCTTATGTATGACCGCAACGGCAAGCTGCTCGTATATAACAGACCGGCCTATGACATCACCTTCGTTCCACGCGAAGCAAAGAATATCGACACATTAGAGCTATGCAAGGCACTGAACATCACCCGTGAAGAGTTCGACACAAGAATGAAGCGCATACGCAACCGCCGATACAACCCAGGCTACTCGTCATACACCGAACAGGAATTCATAACACAGCTGCCGGCCGAGGAGTTCGCACAGTTCCAGGAGAAGATGTTCCGTTTCCCCGGCTTCTATGTACGAAAACGCTCCATAAGACAATATGAATACGATGCCGGCGGAGTGCTCTTTGGAGATATCGGCGAGGTGTCACAGAGAAAGATTGACAAAGACCCTTACTACAAACGTGGCGACTACATAGGTACACAGGGGTTGGAAGCTTCATACGAAGAGGAACTGCGCGGACAGAAGGGAACAGAGATGCTGCTGCGCGATGCGCGTGGCCGCATACAGGGCAAATACCGCGACGGAGCACTCGACACGCTTCCCACACGCGGAAAGGATATCACCCTGGGGCTCGACATTGAATTGCAGAGGCTTGGCGAGCGACTTATGAAGAACAAGATTGGAAGCATTGTCGCTATTGAGCCTGCAACGGGTGAAATCCTGTGTATGGTGTCGGCACCGTCATACGACCCCCGGCTGCTCACAGGCCGTGCGCGAGGAGCCAACCACAAGGCCTTGTCGCAGGACAAGCGTAAACCCCTGCTCAACCGTGCCATAATGGGAACATACCCGCCCGGCTCCACATTCAAGACCTCACAGGCACTCACGTTCCTGGAAGAGGGGATAATAACCCCACAGACAGCCTTCCCTTGCAGCAACGGTTTCCGTTTCAAGAACTTCAAGCTGGGTTGTCACCCGCACTCCTCGCCCACACCGCTTGTACCGGCAATAGCGACATCGTGCAATGCCTATTTCTGCTGGGGCCTGCATCGTATGTTCGGCTCCAACAGATACGCCTCGACACAGGAAGCAATGGACAAGTGGCGCGACTATATGGTTTCTATGGGCTTCGGATACAAGCTTGGCATAGACCTCCCCGGCGAGGTGCGAGGGATGATACCCAACGCCAAATATTACAATTCGCACTACGGACGCAACTGGAAAGCCACCACGGTAATAAGCATATCAATCGGGCAAGGCGAGGTCACACTCACTCCATTGCAGATAGCCAACCTGGGCGCAACCATCGCCAACCGCGGAGAGTACATAACACCGCACCTTGTGAGCAAGATTGAGGGCGACACCATAAAGGAGGAGTACCGTGTTGCAAAAAAGACACTGGCCGGCAAGGAGGCATACGAAGCTGTTGTGCAAGGTATGCGTGAGGCAGTGCTTAACGGAACCTGCCGTGCCGCCAATATCCCCGGCTGGGAGGTGTGCGGAAAGACCGGTACCGCACAGAACCGAGGCAAAGACCACTCGGCATTTATGGGATTCGCACCAATGGACAACCCCAGGATTGCCATCGCCGTATATGTCGAGAACGG
Organism: Bacteroidales bacterium; assembly: GCA_015060885.1. Classification (GTDB taxonomy): domain Bacteria; phylum Bacteroidota; class Bacteroidia; order Bacteroidales; family Bacteroidaceae; genus HGM04593. The sequence continues at coordinate 14,585 of SUXO01000007.1, read as the reverse complement.
AGGCTTCGGTGCCACATACGGAGTGCCCATCGGCGCACTAATTATGGAACTGTACCTCAACGGCAAATTGAGCGAAGAGAGTGAAGAGAAAGCAAAAGCAATAGAGGAAAGGATTATATATTATGGTTCGGACGAAAGGTAACATATTCGGTCGCATCGACTGGGTGCTGCTGGCACTCTTCGCCGCCCTTGCAATAATGGGGTGGCTCAGTATCTGTGGAGCAAGTTACAGCTACATAGAGAGCGACTTCCTCGACTTCTTTGCTTTGAGCGAAAGAACCGGCAAGCAGGCCATGTGGATGGGAGTATCGTTGCTGGTGGGGCTGGTACTGCTCTGTTTCGACAAGAACGGATACAAGGACTGCGCACCGCTCATATATGCAGGAGCCATACTGCTTGGAATAATAACCATATTCGTGGCACGCGACATAAAAGGCTCGCGCTCGTGGCTGCCGTTGGGCCCTTTCAGCCTGCAACCGGCCGAATTCATGAAGTTCGCCACCACCCTCGCGTTGGCCGCCTTTATGGGGAAATACGGGTTCAACATAAAGGATAACAGGCAGTTCATAAAGTGCCTTGCGATAATAGTACTGCCTATGCTTGTGATTGTGGCACAGAAAGAGACGGGAAGCGCACTTGTCTACCTGTCGCTCTTCCTGGTACTTTACCGCGAAGGAATGACAGGAATAATATTGCTTATGGCAATAAGCGCCGTGGTCTACTTTGTAGTGGGAATACGTTACAGCGAAGTACCGTCAGCCACCCTCCCCATAAACATAGGCACATACGCAGTTACACTGCTCATCCAGGTATTCTCGCTTGCAATGGTAAAGTTCTGGTGCAAGCACCACAAGACATTCGGCATACTCTTTATGGTAAATGCCGGGGTAAGCCTTGTCACCTATCTTGTAGCCGTATATCTCATTGCATTCAACATTCTGGCAGTACAATACCTGCTGCTTGCTTTCAACATAGGTTACCTGCTTGTACAGGCACGCCTGCGGAAGGAGGGACGCAACCTCTTTGTAGCTGCATACATTGTAGGCTCCCTCGCCTTCTTCGGTTCGTGCGACTATGTTATGCACAACGTGCTCAAACCACACCAGAGGGTGCGCATAGAGGTTCTTTTAGGATTGAAGGAGGACCTTGCAGGAGCCGGCTACAACGTACACCAATCGAAGATAGCCATAGGTTCGGGAGGCTTCGCCGGCAAAGGGTTTCTCAACGGCACACAGACCAAGCTGAAATATGTTCCGGAGCAGGATACCGATTTCATCTTCTGCACCATAGGCGAAGAGCAAGGTTTTTTGGGTTCAAGCGCAGTGCTCATAGTGTTTGCGATATTCATACTGAGACTTATGGCACTTGCCGAGAGGCAGAACGACATATTCGGGCGAGTCTACGGGTATGCACTTGCCTCGATATTCTTCTTTCACTTTACCATAAACGTGGGAATGGTGCTTGGAATTATGCCTGTGATAGGCATACCGCTGCCCTTTTTCAGCTACGGCGGTTCGTCGTTCCTGGGATTCTCGATTCTGCTTTTTACCTTCCTTCGGATTGATGCCGACAGGGAGACGCGAGCCTGATGCCCACATCGTAAACCCCACACAACAGAGTGTCGCCCATAAGGTGTGTGATGCGCACGTCAAAGGGTGTGTTGTGTGGCAGTTCCAATGAAGTCACAAAATGTTCCGACTGATAGAGCGTGCCGGCTGTTGTTCCGTGATGCCTGCCATCGGTATCATATATTGCACACTGCACCGTGTCGCGCAACACAACGGTGGCCGAATCGCCACACAGCAGTTCAACCTGTAACCATAAATCCTTATAGGGATAGGCAGCACTGCAACGCACCCCTGCATAAAGTTCCATATAAGGCACTTCCTTGTACAAAAGGGTATTTGTAAACGCAAGGGTATCGTTCCTGTGCCACTCGCCGCCTGTTGAGCGGTAGGAGTGCACAAGCGAGCCGTCGCACGAAGATAGCAACAGCACCACTGCCGAAAGCAGCAGAAGAGCTCTACTCCTGTTTCTGAGGTTTGCCGCCCTTGCCATTGTTGTTGCCGCGATGATTGTCGTGACGCTTGCCACCGTGCCCTTTCTTGCGTTTCTTGTTCTTGCCCGTGTTGTCGAAACGGTTAATATTCTCCTGTTCGAGCAGGTCGACCGAACGTTTCGTTTCGGCAACACCCGAAGCATCGAGGCTTGCAGGCTTCTCGCCACGCTTGTTCATCTCTATGATGGCATTGGCACGGCGTGCGCTTATTGTAACGAGATTGGCCGGGATGTGTTTGTCGGTGGAGTATGTAACCTCGCCACGCAATATATCGGCTTTAAAGAAGAAATATGTGCTGTCGGCAGTTTCAAGTTCAATGTCGCGTGAGGGGAAAGCACGTGAAGCCTCGACATATGTATCAACCTCGTAGTTAAGGCAGCATTTGAGCTTGGCGCACTGCCCTGCCAGTTTCTGCGGATTGAGCGATATGTCCTGGAAACGTGCAGCCGAAGTGGAAACGGAGATAAAATTGGTGGTGAAGGTGGCACAACATAACTCTCTGCCACAAGGACCTATTCCACCAATGCGGCCGGCCTCCTGACGGGCACCAATCTGCTTCATCTCGATTTTTATCTTGAAGGTATCGGCAAGCACCTTTATGAGCTGACGGAAATCGACACGGTTATCGGCAATGTAATAGAAGATAGCCTTCTGCCCGTCGCCCTGATACTCCACATCACCTATTTTCATATCGAGTTCCAGCTCCTTCGCTATCTGGCGCGAACGTATCATTGTGTCGTGTTCGCGGGCCTTTGCCTCCTCGTACTTCTCAATATCCACCGGTTTTGCCTTGCGGTATATGCGTTTGAACTCGCTTTCGGGTGTAAGACGTGTCTTTTTCAACTGTAAAAGCACAAGACGGCCGGTCATCGTAACCGTTCCTATGTCGTGGCCGGGAGTAGCCTCCACTGCAACGACATCACCCTTCTTCAAGGGAAGATTGTTGCTGTTCTTGTAATACCCCTTGCGGGTGTTCTTGAACTGTACCTCCACAATGTCGGTATACTCCTCGTTGCCGGGCACACCGGCCAGCCAATCGAAAGTGTTCAATGGCGCATCCATTTTGCCGCAACCCTCGCAGCAGATACCGGCACAGTGATTACACTCTTTATATTTCAATTTATCGTTCATTTAACGGTTCTTTATCCAAACAATCATCCTCAACGAAGTGTCAAAGAAGACCATTTTTGCATTAACATTCTGTTCAATATGTCGCGCGGCCTCGGAAAGTTCTTCCATAATGCCGAATATATTACGTTCGTTCACAAAGGGAGAGAAACGCACCGAGAAGTTACGCTCGTCGGCCGACAGACATAGCATTTCGTCGCGCTTGAAATTCATTATGAAATTCTCGCGTATCATACGCTGGCAATATTCGAGCATACGTTTCTGCCTCTCGCGGCCCATTGCCGCCACCCGCTCGCTCCACTGCTTCATATCGCGTATGTTGCGGGCATAAGCCGCACGCATAAGCTGGGCAAAGAGTTCAAGATAGAGAGCCTTCTCCTCGTTGAGCGAGAGCAGTTCTTCGGCCTTTTCCACGTCGCCGCCGCACTGCTGCGCTATCTGCGCCGCATCGTCGGCTGTGAGGCCGTAACGCGACACAAGAGCACGTTTCATATCCTCTTGCAATATTCGGGGAACATCTATGCGTTGTGTACGGCTCAATATTGTGGGCAGTATGTGGTCGGGCTCCTCGCTCACAAGAATGAAAAGAGTATCCTGTGGTGGTTCCTCTATTATTTTAAGCAACTTGTTCGAGCCGGCCTCTTTCATCTTTTCGGGCAACCATATTATCACCACCTTCCAACCGCCTTCGCGGGAGTGCATCGAGAGTTTATGCAGAATTTCGCCACTCTCGCGCTCGTATATCATAGGCTGCTGGTTGTCGACATCGAGTTTCTGTAACCAGGCATCGTACCCGAAGTAAGGGTTCTTCGTGAGCAGTTCGCGCCACTCCTGTATGTAGTCGTCGCTCACAGGTGCCGAGTCGGAACTGCTGTTTTTCTTCTTTTTCACCGGGAAAACAAAGTGCAGGTCGGTGTGTATGAGCTTGTTCACCTTCACACAGGTGGGACAACAGTCGCACGCCTCGCCACCGGCTTTGTTGCCACACAGCAGATACTTGGCAAGAGCCACTGCAATGGGCAGCTTGCCGTTACCGCGTGGGCCGGTAATGAGCAATGCGTGGGCTAGGCGGTTCTCGTCGACACTGCGCCGCAACTGCTCCACAACCCTCTCCTGCCCTATTATGTCACCGAATGAAAAAGCCATCAATAAATAGTCTTTGCAATTTCATAAACGCTATCCATTGCGTTTATTGTGTAAAAATGTATACTGGGAACACCCTTTGCAATGAGCTCACGGCACTGCGCAATGGCCCACTCGCGCCCCACCTGCGCAGCTGCGGCATCGTCCTTGCACTGCTGCATTGCCGAAACCAGTTCGGCGGGAAGGTCGACACGGAAAGTCTTTGGCAGCACATTCAACTGCGAAAGGCGGTGCATTGGCTTTATGCCCGGTATTATGGGAATTTCTATTCCCATTGCACGGGCACGCTCCACAAAGTCGAAATACTTTCTATTGTCGAAGAACATCTGTGTTACGGCATACTCGGCACCCTCGTCGGCCTTCTGTTTAAGCACCATAAGGTCACTCTCCATATTGGGAGCCTCTTCGTGCTTTTCGGGATAACAAGCTACACCACACGAGAAACGCTCGCCACGCTCCTTCATTTGCGTGCCGTCGATAAAAAAGCCCTCGTTGAAACGGTTCACCTGGCGCAGAAGGTCAATTGCGTGCCTGTGCGACTCGCACTGCTGCTCACTGCCACCCTTGCATTTGTCGCCACGCAGAACCAGGATGTCAGTTATGCCCGACAGTTGGAGGTCTATGAGCACATACTCTGTTTCGCCCAACGAATAGCCGTTGCACAATATATGCGGCACCACAGGAACACCGAAACGGTGATGTATTGCCGTTGCTATGGCAACAGTTCCGGGACGACGGCGTATGGTGGTACGCTTGAACAGCCCGTTGCCCATATCGACATACAAGGGCTCGCTATGGTGTGTCGTTATGTTTATGTATTTGGGATTAAACTCCATCAACCGCTCTATGTCGCCAAAGAGTTTAGTTGCTCCCGTACCCTTTACGGGTGGCAGCACCTCAAAGGAGAAGGCTGTGTTCTTTGCGGAATTTATGCTGTCGATTACTCTCATTGTTTTCTGTATTGTTTTTGCGGTGTTGCCCACGGGGCTACATACAACCGCTTAAAAAAGTGCGTTTTTGCATCTATCGCAAAGTTAACGCAAAGCGGCAGTAATACAAAATAAATTCTGTAATTTTTGGAACGGACAAGCCTATTAAACAGAACAAAAAAAAGAGCATACCGGACAACCGGTATGCTCCTCCACTCAAAAACTATGATAAATATTAAACTATATCTCTTCGACCGAGCTGCCATCGAGCGCTACTTTCAAATTCTTCTCAAAATTGCCCTTCTCTATGTTTATCTCGTAATAATTGCCCGAAGGCGACTGCACGAAATCGGCATCATCTATAAGGTAATCGGGATAAGCGACAGACACCGCATCGGTAACCAAAACAGGCAAAGTGGAAACATTCACATCCCATTTGGTAAGCACCCAGCTGCCGTTTGTCGTGAAATAGACATCCTTTGCGGTTGCATCGTGCGTAATATCCACATCGACAAGACCACCGGGCTCCATCTCAATACTGTTTATAACCGCACCCGGATAGTGTGTCTGAATGTAACCTGCAATAGCATCGTTAAGCAACACCGCCGCAACAGCACCATCGTTATTATCATCATCACCACCACAAGCCACCAGCATAGCCAAAGGCAAGGCAAGCACTGCCAAAAGAACTTTTTTCATACTCTATTACTTTTTAAATTTTATGACACATCGGGTTTAATCGTCGATATCAATTATATTATAACGTTTATCGAATGTGAGTTCCAGACGGTTGGACAGCTTCACATCGTAATCTCTTGAATTACGCTCTATTTTCAGAATTTTCGCATCGGGATAGTTGGCCTTTACATAATCCCTTATCGCCTGCGGAACAATTGCAGAGGGAACCTCGCCATAACGGCAATCGACATCCTTCCAGGCGCCCTTGCGGTTGAACTCCAATTTTACACCGTCGGTAAATACCACCTCGTAGGACTGCTCGAAGAGGTCGCGCTCCAATTTTGCGTACGAAACTTTCGAGCCGGCAAAGTGAGTATTGATAAAAGCCTGTGCATCGGCAGGAAGAGCCTCTTTTGCAATAATTTTGTCATTGTCGGCACTTGCGTTGAAAACACCAAGAGAAAAAACAGTCGCTAATACTAATAAAATCCTTTTCATAATTTCAAAATTAATTCAGTTATACCTTTTTTATTTAACACGTAGTAGAGAGTTTTGTTTAGCCTTTCCCTCTATTTACACTGCGAAGATTATACCCGATTTTGAAATGAATTTGAAATTTTAAGGAAATTGCTATTTTTTTTTAAAAAGAAACCACTTTTTATTACAACGCTACCTCGAAACAGTGTTTGCCACACTCGAAAGAGTACTCCACATTCAGTTTATAATAGCGCGCAATGGAGCCCACAAGAGCAAGCCCAAGACCGGTGCTGCCGGTTTTGCCCTGCTTGTAGAAGCGGTCGAAAAGGCGTTCACGGTCGAGCGGCCCGGCACCATCGTTTGCAAAAACCAGACGGCCACCCGCAAAGCGGACCGATATTCTGCCGCCGTCGGGCGAGTGCAGAAAGGCATTTTTAAGCAGGTTGGTGATGAATACCGTGGCAAGTTCCTCGTTCATACGCACCATAAGCTGCCGCGGCAGGTCCACATCACACTCTATGCCGCGCCCCGCATAAACATCGGAGTAGGTTTCGGCCTCATCCCTTACAAGCTGCGCAATGTTTACATCCGCCACACCGGGGAACTGCCCGTTTTCTATTTTCGACAACAACAGCAGGGTGCGGTTAAGGCGCACCAGCCTGCGCAACGACTGCTGCATCTTATATAGTTCCACAGCCTGTTCCTCGCTCAAAGCGGTGCTGTTGAGCATCCACTCAATGCGGTTCCCAAGCACGGCAAGCGGCGTTTGCAGTTCGTGCGAGGCGTTGCCCAAGAACTCCTTTTGCTGTTCAAGATAGGCTTCGGCACGGGCGATGGTACTCTTTGCGCTGTTCAGCAGCTTCGAGAACTCCACAACCGAAGAGTCGTCGGGGAAGTCCCTCACTCCCTTGCCGGGGAGATACCTGTCGAGCCAGGCAAGAAGATTATAAAGAGGACGCATACTGCGGTTGAACACAACTATCGTGGCAAGAAAGACGGTGAGCACAACCACAATATAAAGCACAACTATATGCCAGAAGATTGAAGAGATAAGGTCCTCGCGCTCAAAGGTGGGCATTGTAACCACAAGGCGATAGGCGGTTCCGCCATTGCCGGCAAAGCGGGCTGTGAGTACACGCGCCGGCTCCGTTTCACGCTTTTCGTGGATATACACGAGGGAGTCGCTATACACGAGCGAGGGAGGCAGCAACGCTTCGGGGCCGCTCAACACCTCAATGAAAAAACTGTTGTTGCTACCGTCGCCCACGGCAGGCAGCTCCACACCGGCAAGCATGCGGCGTATTATCATTTCGGCATAGGCTTCGAGGCTGTCGTCGGTTTCGTCATTTATTTCCTGCACCATCGCAAAGTAGAAAATCACCGACCACAAGGCAAGGATGGGCAGCAAAGCCACCGCCATACGCCCTATTATGTTGTATATAAGTCTCATTGTTCCGCTTCACAGAATTTATAACCAAAGCCATAGACCGCCTTCACATTCATTGTGGCACCCGCCTCGGCAAGCCTCTTTCTCAAATTCTTTATCTGCGCATACACGAACTGGAAATTGTCGGCAGCATCAATGTGGTCGCCCCACACAGCCTCGGCAAGCACCGCCTTGTCAACTATGTGGTTGGGGCGTTGCATAAAATAGAGCAGTATATCGAACTCCTTTTTCAGCAGAGCCACGGCATTGCCGTCGACCGTCACAGTGCGCCCTTGCAGGTCCATTTGCAGGTTGCCGGCAGTCATAAAGCGGCTTACCGCCCCGCTGCCACGACGCATAACGCTCTTTATGCGTGCCGACAGTTCGGCCATATAAAAGGGTTTCGCAAGGTAGTCGTCGGCACCCAGGTCGAGCCCCGCAACCTTGTCGTCAATGGAGTCGCGTGCCGAAATTATTATAACCCTGTCGCCCTTGTCGAGCGATTTTATATGTTCCAGCAGTTTAAGGCCGTTGCCGTCGGGCAACATTATATCGAGCAGAATACAGTCGTAAGTGTACCCCGCAATCTTATCGTCGGCCTCAAAGAATGTCGATGCCGTTTCCACCACATAACCCTCGCTGCGCAATGCACGCGACATTATCTCGCTCAACGACGCATCATCTTCTATTATAAGCAGTTTCATAGCGCAAGTCTTTACCGGGCAAAAATAGTGTGCAATTCTGAAATAGAGTTGAAATTCTAATCGGCATAATGGGCAACCAGCTCAAAATCGAGTTGCTTGCGTTCGAGGTTGGCACGCACTATGCGTATGCGCACCGCATCGCCTATGGTGTAACGGCGGTGTGTGCGGCGGCCCACAAGGCAGTAATTGGCATCGTCAAATTCGTAATAGTCGCCTTGCAAGGTGCGCAGCGGTATCATACCCTCGCACTTGTTCTCGTTTATTTCGGCATATATGCCCCACTCGGTCACGCCGCTTATCACAGCATCGTACTCCTCGCCGATGCGCTCACTCATAAACTCCACCTGCTTATACTTAATGCTTGCACGCTCGGCATTGGCAGCCACCTGTTCCTGTGCCGAACAATGGTCGCAGAAATCCTCGTATTTGGGAAGGCTCACCGAACGCGCGCCCTGCAACAGATAGCGTGTGAGCAGACGATGCACAAGCAGGTCGGGGTAACGGCGTATGGGCGAGGTGAAGTGTGTGTAGTAGCGGAAGGCAAGACCGTAATGACCTATATTCTCGGTGGAATAGCGCGCCTTCTGCATTGTGCGCAACGATATCTGCTCTATCACATTCTGCTCCTTGGTGCCGTGCACATCCTTCAACAGGTTATTCATTGCCGTAGCCGATGTTGTGCGCCCCGACCCGCTACGCATCTTGTAGCCCAGCTTGCTCACGAATTTCGACAGCATCGCAAGCTTTTCAGGGTCGGGTTGGTCGTGTATGCGGTACACAAAGGTCTTGGGAGTATTGCCCGGAGCCTTGCGCCCAATCTTTTCGGCAACCGTGCGGTTGGCAAGCAACATAAACTCCTCTATTAGTTGGTGCGATTCGTTGCTCTCGCTGAAATAGACCGAAACAGGCTTGCCGCTCTCGTCGAGATGGAAATGCACCTCGGCCTGCTGGAAATCGATTGCACCGGCAGCAAACCTCTTCGTGCGCATTGTCTGTGCAAGAGTGTTAAGGCGTTCTATTTCGGCATAAAACTCTCCCTCGCCGTTTTTTATTATGGCCTGCACCTCGTCGTAGCAGAAACGGCGGTTGCTGTTTATAACCGTGCGGGCTATGCGGAAGTTTTTCACTTCGGCCTTATCGTTCATTGTGAATATCACCGAATAGGCAAGTTTATCCTCGCCTGGACGCAGCGAACAGAGGAAGTTGCAAAGGCGTTCGGGCAACATAGGTATTGTGCGGTCGACAAGATATATCGATGTGGCACGCTTGAAGGCCTCCTTGTCTATCACGCTGCCCTCGGTGACATAATGGGAAACGTCGGCAATGTGCACACCCACCTCCCAAAGCCCGTCGGAAAGGGGGCGTATAGAGAGTGCATCGTCGAAGTCCTTTGCATCGTCGGGGTCTATTGTGAATGTGGTAATACCGCGGAAATCCTCGCGCGAAGCAATCTCTTCGGGGGTGATGCCCACCGCAAGACGCTCGGCAGCCTGCTCCACGGCTGCGGGATAGGTGTAAGGCAAGCCGAACTCGGCAAGAATGGCATTCATTTCGGCATCGTTCTCGCCCACTTTGCCCAGAATGTCGACCACCTTGCCCACAGGATTCTTGCTTTCGGGCGGCCACTCCATTAGTTTCACAATGGCCTTGTCGCCGTTCTTGCCCCCTTTGAGCAGATCCTTCGGTATAAATATGTCACAAGGCATAAAGCGGTCGTCGGTGAGCAGAAAGGCATAATGCTTTTCAACGTGAAGCTCGCCCACAAAGGTGTCGTGTGCACGCTTCAATACCTCCACGACCTCTCCTTCACGGCCGCGGCCACGACGATGGGCAAACAGCGCCACCCGCACAATGTCGTCGGTGAGGGCGTGCCCCGAATTACGCTCGGTAACAGGTATCGGCTCGCTGCCGTCTTCGGGGTAGAACATATTATAACCGTGATTATTGCGCTTGAAAGTACCAATCATCGATGAACCGCTGTTGGCAAGCTGATACTTGCGAAAGGCCGGTTCCACAAGATAACCGTCGAAAACAAGGTCATCGAGAATACTCACGCAAAGAGTGCGTGCCGACGACGAGGAGAGCCCAAGCTCCTTGAACACCTCCTTTGTACTCACCTGCTCACCATCGTGACGGTTAAAAAACTCCACAAGCATCTCCACGAGCACCCGCTTGTTTATGCGGCCTTTGCCTTTTCCACCTTTCTTTGCCATAATTCTCTTTTTATAAGAAATTGAAACTGTGATGCGCTAAATTAGCAATAAAAAAAGAGATTGCAAGCGACAAATGTGAAAAGGTGCGGCGTGCGACTATTAAACTATGTGAAATTGCGGGAAATGATATCTTTTGCCACTCTATTGCGCACCGCAGGGTCCTTTTCGTAGAGCACGGCAATGCAGTTGGCGCGCAGCAGAACAGGAAACACCTTCGACATCCTCCCGACCGACAGGCCCGACAAGTCGCGCGTTTCGCCGCAATGCAGCAGTTCGTGTGTAAAACCCAGCCGCAACACATTGCAAGTTCTGCGCAAGAAGATAAAAACCGCTCCCTCGTCGGGGAAAGCATCTTCCACCCCGAAGATATTATCGAATTTAAACAACAGAAACTTATACCTATAACCCGATGCCCCGAACAGCGACAGGAGCGGTTTTAACCTTTTTACCATATCAATTCAACGTTACAGGCACAAAGTTATAGCACCCACCGCCGGACAAGGTTGCCATTTTGCCAAAACGGAAAAAATATTAAAGCAAACCCTTATTTATTTTGCCCGTTTGCAGTACCTTTGTTTGGCAAACGAACGTACCGACCATGACAACATCGACAAACAACAAGAAGATACTTGTAACAGGAGCCAGCGGCTTCATAGGCAGTTTCATTGTGGAGCAAGGGCTCGCACGCGGGTACGAAGTGTGGGCCGGCATACGCAGGAGCAGCAGCCGACGCTACCTTAAAGACGCAAGAATAAGATTCATTGAGCTGAACCTCGAAGAGAAAGAGGTGCTCGCCACCCAAATAACCTCGTTCAAGGAAGAACACACCGCGTGGGACTATGTGATACACGCCGCCGGCGTAACGAAATGTATCGATAAGAACGAGTTTATGCGCACAAACTTCGAAGGCACCAAGAACCTTGTCGATGTACTGAAAGAGTGCGATGCCACACCACAGAAACTAATCTATTTAAGTTCGTTGAGCATATTCGGCCCAGCCCGCGAGGAGGAGCCACACACGCCAATACAGGAGAGCGACATTGCTGCGCCCAACACCGCATACGGGTATAGCAAACTAATGGCCGAGGGGTATATACGCAGTTGCGGAATCCCCTACATAACACTGCGCCCCACCGGCGTTTACGGCCCGCGCGAACGCGACTACTACCAAATGGCTGTGAGCATAAAGAAACACATCGATTTTGCCGTGGGGTACAAAAGACAAACAATCACATTCATATATGTCGAGGACCTTGTAGACGCCATCTACCTCGCCGCCGGGAGCGACGTAACCAACCGCAGCTACTTTGTGAGCGAGCCCGCGGGATACAGCAGCCGCAGTTTCAGCGACTACATACAGGAGAGCCTGGGCATAAAACGGGTGTTGCACATAACCGCCCCGTTGTGGGTGCTCAAAGCAATCTCCACAATATCGGAGGCCGTGGCACGCATCACCGGGAAACCCGCCACACTCAACAGCGACAAATACAACATAATGAAACAACGTAACTGGCTTTGCGACACAGCTACAATAGAGAAAGAACTTGGGTTCAAAGCCAAATACACCCTGCACGAGGGCACAAAAAAGACAATAGAATGGTACCGACAAGAAAAATGGCTCTGAAATTCATACAGCGCGAAGATGAACGCCGCGAATTCCTTGCAGTGGAAAAGCTCAACCTGCTCTACAACCTGCTCACCACCCTGCTAATAATAATATTCTTCGACAGGCTGCATAACCCCCAGGAAATGCTTATGGGGCGATTTTTCATAGCAGCAGGCACATTCGCCATAATATACCTGTATACAAAATCCCCCTCACGCGCCACCCGCTTCTTGCGCCTTGTGGGGCAGATGGGGCTGCTTGCCTATTGGTACCCCGACACCTTTGAATTCAACCGCATATTCCCCAACCTCGACCACCTTTTTGCCACAACCGAGTTCAACCTCTTCGGATGCCAGCCTGCACTGCTGTTCGACCAGGTGTGCAGCCACACCCTCTGGCGCGAGGCATTCAACTTGGGCTATTGGGCCTACTACCCAATGATTGTAACCATCGTATTGTGGTACTTCTTCAAACGGGAGGAAGAGAGCGAACGATGCACATTCGTTGTTATGTGCTCCTTCTTCATCTACTACCTCATATACATATTCCTCCCGGTAGCCGGCCCGCAATTCTATTTCCCCGTCATTGGCGATGCTGTTGCCGCCGCAGGCCCCTACCCCGAAATTGGCAACTGGTTCGACCTCAACCCACATATGACTCTGCCGCAAGCCGACAAGGGTGGCCTCTTCACCTCGCTTGTGAACATGGCACAGGCATCGGGCGAACGCCCCACGGCAGCCTTCCCAAGCTCGCACATAGGAATTTCCACAATAATAATACTGCTCGCTTCACGCGCAAGCAAGAGGCTCACGCTTGCCCTCCTGCCGCTCTACCTGCTGTTATGTTGTGCCACCGTCTACATTAAGGCACACTACCTTATCGACGGCATTGCGGGTGTTGCCAGCGGAGTATTGCTATACATGTTCACCACATACCTGTACAAAAAAACAGAATAGGCTTGTAGGGGACAATGAAGAATGTTTTTTGTGTAGCGGCATCACACCGAAGGGGTGAGGACCACTAATTTTTCGTCTTTCAGCCAAGCGAATTTCAACGAAGCCTACGGTTTTCATCTTTGACTGCATTCGCTGACCATGACCCGCTCGGCTTGGGAGGTTAGTGATTTGCTTTACATTCATCACACTCACCTGTGTGGGTCAGAGTGATGCTCTTCCATTCGGTTTCACCACTCCATTCATCGATGTACCACACATTGCTTTCAAGGTTCGGTTTGTATTTATCCTCAGCATTTAGCTGTCCGCAGTTGAGAACCAAATCACAGGCTTCATTATCACTCTTTATTCCGAGAGAAGCAAACACACCACTTTTAATCTCTACAACTTCTGTTATAACAGAGCCAAACGTCATTTTTTCCAAATATTGGCAACCATAGAAAGCACCATCCCCAATAGTTGTAACTTTGGGAAGCGTTATGCTCTTTAGTGCGTTTGCACTATCGAATGAATAATCAATAATTTCCGTAGCATCAGGAAGAATTAAATCTATTGTGCCGCGATATTGACTCTCCTCCTGAGAATTGTCTGTCAAGAGGTAAAGAGCCTCAGCAAAAGCAGGAATCATACCCAGATTCGACTTATACATAGCATATTCCGTACCTGGTACGATAATCGTGGTAATTCCGTTATCCACATAATCCTTGAGTTGTTGTACCAAAGTTTCTACTTCTGCTGCAGTAGCTTCAGCCTTGCCTCCCAAAGTGCCATCTATGACAGGTCTTGCATCCAATGCATAGCTCTTATTGTGCTCTGTGCCATTAGGGTTCTTCTCGGCAGTAAAGGTATAATCTTTAAGAGTTACATCGCCCTGTTTTACACTTACCGTTGCTCCCTCGGCAAACACGCCATAAAGGAAAGCGTTGCCGTTGTTGTCAGTGGTAAGGGTGTAAGTTACAGACCCCTCCGCCTGCGGCACACTTCGTGCCCCCGTCGCACAGGGCACTGTGCTCCCCTCCTTTGGGCACGGAAGCACATTTAGTGCTTCCTCTGCGGCCCTCGTCGCCCCTGAGTCAGGGGAGGAATTATTTGCTCCTGCCGGAGTGAAGTTTGTCGTAGTAACAGTCAGCGTTTGATTTGCAAGTCCAGCTATACGCAGACGGCTGTAGGTGCGTCCGCTTTCAAAATTGATGTCAAGACTATTTTCGCTAATGGTGGTTCTGGCAAGGATGTATTCTGCCTCTCCGTACTGCTTGCCATCTTGTAGTG
>SUXO01000048.1 GCA_015060885.1 Bacteroidales bacterium | reverse complement strand
TTGTCATCCACATTTGTTTGTTGTACTTGTTGGCTGTTTCAAATCTCCAAGCTGAACCATTATAAAGAATGGCTTTACCTGTTGCATAAGAAGCCGCGCTGGTTGCAACGCTTGTGATAAAGTAAACAGGAACATTCTTTGATGCCTTGAACGCTGCAATGGCAGCTTCAACCGCCTCAACTGTTGTTGCGCTGGTTCTTGCCTCAACAAGAGCATTGTAAGCAGTTGTAGGATACTGACCAAGAGCGGGAACCTCGGTGTAATCATCCTCTGTGATAGTGTCAAGGATGTCTTGAATGTCAGAAGCAACATCAATTGTGTTGATGTACCAGCGAGAAGCGGCTTCATCTTGGTCATAGTTCAAAAGCTTGTTGTCATCGTGGTTTGAAGCGTGCAATGTCTCGCCACTGCACTTCATTTCAACGATATTCTGTGTAGCATCAACAATCTCAAATGTGTATGCCGAAACAGGTTCTGCTGTAAGAGGACAATTGCTGCTGGGAGCACCCATATATACTTGGTTCAATTCATTGAACAGATAGAATGATGTACCACCTGCGTGGCGCAAACTCCAAATAGCGTTGTAGTCTTGTGCGTCGGCACCAATAGCCTTCGCGGTAGAAGCGTTAGCCGATACCCATACACCGTTACGGCCACTATCAGTTGCTGTAGTCTGGAATGTAAACATCTTGGCTGCAACAGCATCGGTAACAACTGTCAATTTTGAATCGATCTCGGCAAATGCGTCATAACCGGTTGTCTCGACTGCATTTACTGCTGCTTTTGCAGTAGCAATGAGTTCTGCATCAAATACAACAGAGAGTGTTGCCCACTCGTCAAGTGTTGCAATGGTATTTGTTTTGTGAGCAGATATCAATGATGTGAAGTCGGTGATTTCCGAAACTGTATATTCTGAAGCACCACCGTTGTCCCAACGAACAAGATTGTTGCTACCATCAACGTGAACGGATTTCTCGTTTGAAGTGAGTTTTATTTTCGCGTCAGCATTTTCTGCACCGGCATTTACTACCAAGTTATACAATGCTGCGTCAGCCTGATTTTCAGTTACAGGAACTAATGATGAGTTATTACCGGGTTCACCGAGGTATTTTCCGGTGTAAGGGTTGTAAATATATACTTTGCCGTTATTCTCGATAAACTGCCAAATGTTAGTGGGGGTTGTCAACGATGCAACACTGATAACTTTTGTTTCCGACATTGTCAAGTAACCATTAGTACGGGCCGGGGTATTTATTGAGAAATATTTGCCATTTAATGCATTGTAAGCGTTAGTCTTGTACTCTGCAACGATAGCATTGACAGCGTCGATTGCAGCGTTAAGTTCTGCAATGCTTGTTCCTGTTGCCTCAACTGCATTTACATTGGCGATAGCCTCTGTTGCGTCGGGATATATTACGCTTACAGA
Source organism: Bacteroidales bacterium (assembly GCA_015060885.1). GTDB lineage: Bacteria > Bacteroidota > Bacteroidia > Bacteroidales > Bacteroidaceae > HGM04593. Next base: position 14,408 of record SUXO01000048.1, on the reverse strand, counting down.
TGCAAGGTTCTGCAATTCTGTAACAGCTGCTGCTTTTGCTGCGGGAACATCGATAACGGATGTGAAGTCGGTAACGAGCTCAACTATCCAGGCTGAACCGGGATCGCTCGCGCTCCAATACTCAACCTTCTGGCCATTACCGCCGGCATCGTTCCACGCGTTCCACTCATCGGTTGATGTACAAATAGAGATACCGGTGCTCTGCGCTTTAATGTACCAATCGATACCCTTTGTTGTCCAAGAGTTGTAGGCTGCACAAAGTTTGTCGCCAGCTACATAGTTGTGAATTTTCACTGTTGCAACACCATCGGTGATGCTACCTGTGAAGTAGAAGAACGCAGCTGCTGTTGCGGTTTCTTGCTGTGTCATTGTTGCGTTATCGCCGGCATAGGTTGCATACTTGCTTTTGCGTACGTTCTTAATGAGATACCATACGGGGTTTTCCGCATCGGTAGTGAGAGTGGGCAGGTCGGTTGCTGCTGCCCATGATGTGGTTATTGCGCATAGCAATACCATCATCAATGAAGTAAATTTTTTCATAAAAGTTAATATTAAGTTAATAGTTAAATAGTCCTCTTTTTTGCCCTTTGGGGCTCTGTTGCATAAATTGGCTGTTATGCCATTTTTGCAAAATGTGGGGTATATATCCCTCTCGCGCATACTTTTGGTACACGATACTATATTCTGTGCAAAATTACAAAAAAGTTTTAAAAATGAGCGCGTTGCGCCCTCTTTTTTTGCAATTTTTCTGAAATTTCTTTGAAATGGCGTTTCCTTCGGGTTAATTTTTGTTTTTCTATCGCGAATGTCTTTACCACTGTAAAAGTCATCCTTCAACCTCCTGCCACGGGGTACAGGTTACTGTGTCTGCTCACTCCTTTATGTAAGCGCAATGCAGTGATAATACCGAGTCTGCTCACTGCGTATTGCGGTGAGCAAGTGCAGAGAAAAGGCACCCGTTGCCGCCCCTTATATATATTATAAGGTGTAAAATTGCTTGAATTTAGGAAAACGCACCTTTTTGCGGTGCTTTTTTATAGGAAAACGCAGTTTTTTAGGTGGTATTTTTATAGGAAAACGCACCTAATGCAAAAAAAGTATTATCTTTGCGTTGGTTGATAGATAATAATATGCTGTACAGGAAAATCGTAAAAAGGATAGAAGAGTATTTTTCATTGAACTCTGATAGGATGCTATTGATTGATGGTGCCCGCCAGGTTGGTAAGTCTTACATTATCCGCCATGTGGGGGAAAAGATGTTCTCTAACTATATTGAAATAAATATGGAAGAGGATAAATTAGGTGAGCGTGTCTTTGCCGAAGCAAAAACCACTAAGGATTTCTATTTGGCTTTGAGTATTATTGCAGGAGACAAGATGAAGGAGCGTGAGAATACTCTTGTGTTTATCGACGAGATACAAGCATACGACCATCTCCTTACTCTTGTAAAATTCTTGATGAAGGAGAAAAGGTTTACCTATATTGCCAGCGGCTCGCTACTCGGTGTGACATTGAAGAATACTCAGTCTGTACCTATCGGAAGTTTAGACATACAACATATGTATCCGATGGATTTTGAAGAGTTTCTTTATGCTAATGGCGTTGGGGAACTCGCAATTGAGGCTATGAGGGAAAGTTTTAATAATAACCAGGCATTGTCCGATACAATGCACAACAAGATGATGGATCTCTTCAAGAAATATCTATTGGTCGGTGGTATGCCAAAAGCTGTACAGATATTCGTAGAGAGCCGTAATGTTGTTGAGTTTAGGTCAATTCAGAATGAAACTCACGAGCTGTATGGTGTAGATGCATCTAAATATGAGCAAGAACACGATAAGAAATTGAAAATACGCCGTATATTCGATATGATACCGTCAAATCTTGAAAATAAGAAGAAAAGGGTTGTCATTAAGGATATTGAAGATAAGAGATGGAAAAGGGCTAATGACTATTTAGAAGAATTTGACTATCTCATTTCTGCTGGTATAGCATTGGAGGTAAAAGCTATAAGTACACCCACATACCCTTTGGTGGAAAATAGCGGTAAGAATCTGCTGAAACTCTATTTGAATGATGTAGGTATTTTATCGGGAATATACTATCGTAATAATATAAAGGCGATAATGTCCGATATAAAGAGTATTAACCTCGGTTCTGTCTATGAAACAGTGGTTGCTCAGGAGTTGAAGGCCCACGGATACGATTTATACTACTATGATAACAAAAAAAACGGAGAGGTTGATTACTTGATTGATGATGCAGACAATCTGTCGAATATTCCTATCGAGGTGAAATCGGGCAAGGATTATACAGTTCATAGTGCTTTGGATAAATTCTTGTCAAATGAAGAATATAATATAAAGAAAGCTTATGTGTTGTCGAATGAGCAGAAAGTATATATAGAGAATGGAATCATATATATGCCTGTCTATTATGTTATGTTTTTCCAGAACATTTCCAATGTGGTTGAAGAATTCTTGGATTAGGCATTTATAAATCATTTATAAGTCTATTCGCTCCATTTGGCGAGTGAACGGGTTACAGCATTGCCATAATGCCGCTTATAATCATAAGCACGCACACTGCACGGCGCGGAGTCTCGCGGCTTATTTTCTTAAAGCACCAAGCTCCAAGCAACGAGCCAATGAGTATGCCTCCCACGCCCACAGCCCACAGCGTGAGGGTGTTGTGGGTGAAAAATCCCGCTTTAATGCGGAATGTGGTGTAAAAGAGGTTGAACACCACCGAAAGGGCCTGCATTGTGGCCATATATTTCATTTTGTCCTTTATGGCACTTATGCAGTAGAGCACTACTGCGGGGCCCGGCATTGCGAACATCCCGCCCATTATGCCGCTAATGGTTCCTATCGCGGCCCGTGTGCCATTGGATTGAAAGGGCAGAGTTATGCGTTTCTCCCAAAAGAGGAAGTAGAGGGCAACCGCTACAAGCACCACGCCCAGGCAACGTTTCATTGTGGCGTTGCCGGTGTGGGCTATGAATTCTATTGCGAAGTAGGATGCGGCAATGTTGAAGAGTATTATCACCGCAACGCTGCGCCAGCATATATGCCGCCGGTGCCGCAGGGTTATGAAGAGGGCGGTGGTGCCTGCCAACAGCCCCGAAAGGGTGATGCTCTCGCCATACGAAGGGAGTATGAACGGGAAGAACATCATTACGAATATGCCGAACCCGAACCCGCTTGCCCTTTGTATGAAGCTGGCAGCGATGGATAAAAGGAATATTAGTGCGAGGGTGGTGGGCATAGTGTTGTTATAATCATAAGGGCGGCAGTTGCCGCCCTTATGATTGAATGTCTGTTTTTTAAAGGTTTTCGATAATTCTTTTGAGTACCACTGTGGCCGAAATTTCGCGGTTGGCAGCTTCGGGGATTACAAGCGAGCGTGGGCTCTCAATTACATCGTCGGTGACAATCATATTGCGGCGCACAGGCAGGCAGTGCATAAAGTGGGCGTTGTTGGTAACGGCCATCTGGCGGTCGCTCACGGTCCAGCTGCGGTCGGTGCTTATTACCTTGCCGTAGTTGTCGCCGGTGTAGGCAGCCCAGTTTTTGGCGTATATGAAGTCGGCACCTTCAAAGGCTTTCATCTGGTCGTACTCAACACGGGCGTTGCCCACAAAGGCAGGGTCCAGCTCATATCCTTTGGGGTGGGTTATCACAAACTCGTAGTCGGTGGCGTTCATCCACTCGGCAAACGAGTTGGGAACGGCTTGGGGCAGGGCTTTGGGGTGGGGTGCCCAGGTGAGTACCACTTTGGGGCGTTCTTTGGCCTTGTGTTCCTCAATGGTAATGAGGTCGGCAAAGCTCTGCAAGGGGTGGCGTGTGGCTGCCTCCATTGAGAATACGGGGCGGCCCGAATACTTTATGAACTGGTTGAGGATTACCTCGTTGTAGTCGTCTTCCTTGTTTTCGAAACGGGCAAAGGAGCGCACGCCTATAACGTCGCAATAGCTGCCCATCACCGGGATTGCCTCCAATATGTGTTCGGGCTTGTCGCCGTCCATTATGACTCCGCGCTCGGTTTCGAGTTTCCAGGCCCCCTGGTTAATGTCGAGCACAATTACGTTCATTCCCAGGTTGAGGGCTGCTTTCTGTGTGCTCAAACGGGTGCGGAGGCTCGAATTGAAGAATACCATCATCAAGGTTTTGTTCTTGCCGAGTTCGCAGTATTTGTAACGGTCGGCTTTTATTTCGAGGGCCTCTCTTACTGCATCTTTGAGGTTGCCTATGTCGTTTACTGTAATGAAATTTCTCATTTTCCTGTATTGTCCGGTTTAGTTAATAATATGTTTATTTCGAGCCGGTGCGCCCGGTTATTTATCGGTTGCGAATATAGTATTTATTTTTCTGTTTCTTGCTTTTCTTTCTCTTTTTTGTTGCGTAGCCACCACCGCCATTCGTCGAAGTTGTGGCGCAGAATGATGCCGGCACCTTGTGTGGTGAGGGTAGCGTCGGAGAAGTAGCGGTCGTTGGTCTTGTTGTAGGCTTTGAGGCTTACGTTGCCGTTGCGGTCGAGCAGCCATTGCACTTCGAAATCGCCCACGAAGTTGCTGTTGGCGAGCGGGTTCTCACGGTAACCGAAATTGCCGTTTATGAGCAGGCGGTTGTCGAGCAGGCGGCCTTCGAGGATTCCCTCGACCTCCATACTGTTCCAGCCTCGCTCACTGCTGCTGAAATTGCCCGATATGTTCCAGTTGCGGTTGTCGATGATGCGTGAGAGCATATTGTTGAGCTGTCCCGAAATGGTGTTCGATATGAGCGATTCCATTGCACTGGAACTTTCGGCACTTCCCTCGGTACGGTTGTAGTCGTATGTGTAGAACTTGCCAATTCCCATAAGGTATATGAACTGCATATTCTTCTGTTCGGGGGTGCTCACGGCACTTGCCAGCAGCTCGCGCTGCTCTTCGTTGGCATCGGGAAGTTCTATGTCGAAGTTCAGCTGCGGGGCTTCCAGCTTGCCGGTTATGTCCATGAGGCAGTGCACCTTCACGCTCTTGTGGCGTTTGCCTGTGGGGTCGAGGTCGCTGAGTGATGCGCTGGGTACCAGGTATCGGGTTTTCAGGTTAAGTGCCGCCTGGAAGGGGTCGCCGTTGAATTCGAGGGTGCTGCCTTCGGTTATGTCGAACTCCTTGGGGAATATGTCCTGCATTGTGAATTTGTAGGTGCCTCGTTCAAGGTCGAGGAGGCCTTGCATTGTGAACCCGTCTTTCTCGTCATAGACGGCTGTGATGGGGCCGCGTCCGTAGAGGTCGATGTAGTCGCCCGCCTTGCGGTTGGTGTAAACCTTCAACTGCATATCGGGGGTGATGTCTATCATAAATTCGAGGTTCAGGCGGCTCAGGAGGCTCTTTCTCTTGTCGGGCTCCTCTTCCGGCTCTTCTTCTTCTCTTTGCAGGCCGGCAAGGCGTTTCTTGTTTCTGTCGTTGAACTTTATGAAGTTGCTGCCTGTGGAGCCGCCTATGTTGCTTGCGTCGTACACAAAAAGGGAGTTACGTTCACTGCGTATGTCGGCGTGTATGAAGAGTCCTTTGTCGTTGGCTGTGATATTGGCATCGCCGGTGGCAAATGCTGTTCCGTGGAAGGGGTTAGGGCCGAACTCTTCGCAGTGGTAGGCGAGCAGGTTGTTGGCTTTTATGTCGAGGTCGCAAGTCCAGTCGCCGAGCTCCTTGTGGTTTATGTTGCCGGTAACGTAGCCTGCGTGCCCGAATTGGTCGGCTATGAGGCTGTTGTTCAGGCTCAACCTGTTGGGGGTGAGCTTTATGGTGTCGTTTATGAGCATATAGGTCACGTTGGTAGCGTCGATGCGCAATGGGCCGTTGGCAATAGCCTCGCCCACAAGGTTCAGGTGTCCCAGAGGGCCTAAAAGATATATCTGGCCTGTCACTGTGGCGTTGACATCGGAAACAATGCCATCGAGCATACTGTTGAGGAAGGCGATTCTTGTGCGGTCGGCATCGATGCAGAGGCTCAGGGTGTCGTTGGCGGGCGACACTATGCCGCGTACTATGGTGTGGGCTTTGTCGGGGGTGTGTATGTCGCCGCGCATTGCCACGGCTTTCTCCTCCTCTTTCCATTCGGCATTGAAGGTGAGGTCGCCCATATATCCCTTTTCAAAAGTGAAGCTGTCGACCTGCAATCTGCTGCTGAACTGCGGGTTGTCAAAAGCACGGCTCAGTGTGATGTTGCCTGTGGCTGCGCCACCGAACTCCACGGAGTGGAAATCGGCAAGGTCGAGTATGGTTTCAATTTTTATGTCGTTCAGCTTAATGTCGAGAATGTCATCGTCGGTTTTTCCCAGCCTGCCGTGGGCAAAGAGGCTTTTGTTCTCGCCTGCAATGTGCAGGTTCTCTATGGTCACTTCATCGGCATTCCCTTTTATGTTGCAGCCCGAAATCTCCCAGGGTGTGCTGTTATATACTATTTTGCCGGGGGCTATGCGTGCCTCGGCTTCCACCCCCTCCCTTGCGCGTGCAAGGGCTATGACGGCTTCGATGGTTCCGCGGTTTACGGGAGTGGTGTCGTTCTCCCAGTCTATGCTGTTTTCTATGTTGTTGTCGCGTGCGGTGCTGTGCAGGTTTATGGTGAGTGAACTCGGTGTCTTGAATGAGCTGTTTATGCTTGCTATGCTGTCATTGGCAAAAAGGGTGGTGCTTATGCTGTCGAAACGGTGCCCGTCGATGTCGGTATCGGTGAGTTTTATGTCGGCGTGGAACAGTTTTCTGTCGTCGTCGCACTGCCCTATGATTGTCGAACGGTTATGTATGGTTACGGGCAGGTCGAGCAGGTTGCTCATTACTGCTGTGTTTTTTATGTTCAGGTTGAATGCGTATGCGTTGTCGGTGCGAACGGGTTTCTCCGGTGCGAGGGCAGGGAGGTGTGTGCGCGCTATGTTCTTGAATGTGCCGGCAAGCGAGGGGTATGTGAAGCGGCCTGCGATTCGGGCATCGAGGAAGTCGGAGTTTATTATGAGGCTGCGGTTGTCGAGCAGGTTGTTGTCGACAATGTGCAGCAGGCGTATGTTCTTTTTCTTTCGCCCTGTCTGCTGTGTTATGTTGTAGATGCGCAGGTCGAAGAGCGACTTGTCGCCGTCGTATCTGTTGTATGTGCCGTCTATGGTGGCCGACACCTTGCCGTTGTCACCGGCTCCTATGTGCAGGCTGTCGGGCTTAATGGAGTCGATGCTTGCCGTTATCTTTATCTCGTTCTTGTTGCTGTGAGTGTATGTGCAGGTTATGTGTCCTGTTGCGTTGGGGTCGCTGCTGTAAACGGCCGCAATGGTCTGCTCTTTGTCGTGTGCAGCACTTACAGCTATGGGGGAGTATGTGTAGCCGTTGTAGCTGAAAGAGCTTACGGTCGATGTTATGGCGATTCTTTGCTCATCTGCCCTTGTGTTGCCTTGTATGTCGGTTGCAATGTCGCACGCGCCGAGCTTGTCGTTTTGCAGTATGCGGCCGAGCTCTATGCCCTGCATATCAAGGGTTGCCTTGCACTCCTGCTTCTCGTCGATGGTTGCGTTGCCTTGTATGTTGCCGCCTTCGCTGTCGATGGTGAACTCGCTTTCGATGGTGCCGTCGGGCTTTGCTGTGGCTTTGCCACGGAGGGATATGTTTCCCAGTTGTTTGAGGGGTGCAAGCGTGCCTGTGCTGTCGTTGAGGATTGTTTGCAGGTGCTCTATGGCAGCGGTTGTAAATGTGCCGTTGTCAATGCTTACCGTGCAGTTATGCAGCGGGAACAATCCATCGCTCCTTGCATTTGTTTGCAGGGCTGCGCTCTTGTCCGAAGTGCTGATGCTTGTTGCTATCTCTGTTTTCCTGTTGTTGCCGCCGATGCTTGCCTTGAACTCTATTGTGGGGAGCCCGGCTGATGCAAGAGTGGGCAGGAACGATGCGAAATCGGCAAGGGACAATTCTTTGCCGTGCAGCGTGCCGTTTATGGCGAGTGTGCCGTTGCTCTGCGGTGTTATTGCAGTTCTTTTTGCCGTGATGCGGCTTTGCGGCAGTTCAATGAGCAGCTCTTTTATTTCGGTGTGGGTGGAATTGGCATTTACTTTGGCCGAAAGGCGGTCGAGCCTGAATCCCTTGCTCTCCTGCCCCGAAATGGAGCGTATGTAAAGGCTCAATGTGTCGCTTGTGAGTTTTTTGAGTGAGAGGTTGCAGGTGAGTTCCTCAATTTTTATGTGCGAGGGGTCGAATGTGTCTTCTTTTCTTTCGGCCTCTTCAATGTCGTATGTGAGGGTACCGTCGTACATCTGTATATGGTTGATGCGAAGGTGGGGCGTGCTGCTCTTTTCCGCAGTGCTGTCGCCGGTGAGCTTGTCGATGATGAACTGTATGTTAAGCGGCGATGTCGCGGTGTTGCGGCTCAACGCAATGGTGGGCTCGCCAATCATAAGGGTGTTTATGCGTATGTCGCCTTTGAGCATATGTATTGGCGAGAGGTGGGCTGTTATCTTGGGTATATTAACAGCGGTGTCGCCCTTTTCGTCGGTGAGGGTAATGCGTTTTATGACCACTTTGTTGAGGTGTTGCACCTGCACCGCTCCGATGCTTATGGGCAGGTCGCCAAACTCTTGCAGAGCAAGCGTGACAGCACGGGCAGCCCGTTGCTGTACAGCTTCGAGACGCAACAGCAGCGATGCTCCGTACAGGGCGGCTGCAATCACTGCAAGGGTGATGAGTATGTATTTTATGGCTTTGATAAGGCTCCCTCGTTTTAAATGCGCAAAGTGTGTTCTGGCGCGCGCGTGCGTATATACATCGTGCAAATTTATATAGAATTTCCTATAAGCAGTTTAAATTTCTGAAAAATATTATGCAAGTCATATCGTTTGTGTCGTTTGTGTCGCCGTTTTTTATATTCAAGAATGTATGCTTCTTTATTTTTTTTAGTAATAATATAGATGTTGACCCGCAACAACATTTCTTCCCGAAAATGTCATCCCGACAGAGCGGAGCGACGAGGGATCTCAAAAAAAGCATCGTTGAGATATCTCAGTCGCTATGCTTCTTCGATATGACATCAACCAAACAATTTTTGGGTCAACTGCTATATTATTGCTTTTTTTGCTGTTACATAGTCCGCTATGGCTTCGCCTAACAGCCTTGCGCCCGGCAATAAATTCCTTTTGCTCTCGCTTGAACGGCACTTGTGCCCTGTAAAAATAAACATCCTAATTCCTCTATTTTCATTATGATTTTTAAACAGTTTATTTGTGCCGCTGCCGCGTATTTTTTGTATCTTCGCGCTGGTTTATCTATTTTCTGTTATTTCAATTATATGATAATTACAATTTCGGTTCTTTTGCTGTCGGTGGTGTTCTTCATTAGCGGAAGGGTGCGTTCCGACATTGTTGCCCTGTCGGCCCTGGCCACGTTGCTGGTGTCGGGTGTGCTTACACCCGAAGAGGCCCTGTCGGGCTTTTCGAGCAATGTGATAATTATGATGGTGGGCCTGTTTGTTGTCGGTGGTGCCATTTTCCAGACCGGCCTTGCCAAAATGATAAGCTCCAAGCTGATGAAGTTTGCCGGCAACAGCGAAAAGAGGCTTTTCCTTATGGTAATGGGCGTTACAGCCGTGATGGGTGCTTTTGTGAGCAACACAGGCACAGTTGCCATTATGATACCTATTGTGGTGAGTATGGCAATGAGCGTGAAGATGAACCCCAGCCGTTTGCTTATGCCGCTTGCCTTTGCCAGCAGTATGAGCGGTATGATGACTCTGATTGGTACGCCGCCCAACCTTGTGATAAATGACGAACTTGTTTCCAACGGCTTTCCGGGGCTTGGTTTCTTCACATTCCTCCCGGTGGGCCTGATATGCATTGTCGTGGGTACAGTGGTGCTTATGCCGTTGAGCAAGAAATTCCTGTCGAAGCCTGGTGCGTTGAGCGCAACAAGTGCCAGCAGCGGCAAGTCGCTGAAAACGCTTGTTTCGGAGTATGGCATATCGAGCAATCTGCATCGCTTGCAGGTGACGGCCTCGTCACTGGTTGCGGGCAAAATGATAGGCGAGATTGATATACGCAAGAAATACGGCCTTAATATCATTGAATTGCGCCACATCGAGCGCGGGCAGCACAGGATATTGAAAGGCGTTACACAGCAGGCTGTCGACTCGGACACGGTGCTGCGCATCGACGACGTGCTGTATGTGTCGGGAAATGTGGATATAGTAAAGACTTTTGCCCATAATTACAAGCTGACGTTATTGCCCGAAGCCGATGATACAAAGAGCAAGGGCAAATCGCTCGATTTCTACAACATAGGTGTTGCCGAAATTGTTATGCTTTCCACGTCGACAATGGTGAACAAGACCATTAGAGAGGTGGGGTTCAGGAGCAAGTATAATGTGAGTGTGCTTGGCATCTGCCGCAAGAAGAAGTACATATTACAGGGTATTGCCGACGAAACCATACACAGCGGTGATGTGCTGCTGGTGCAGGGCGCGTGGGACAATATTGCAAAGCTCGAAAACGAGAGCAGCGAGTGGATTGTGCTTGGCCGCCCGCTGGAAGAGGCCGCAAAGGTTACGCTCGACTACAAGGCTCCCGTTGCTGCTCTCATTATGCTCGGTATGGTTGTGGTTATGGCTTGCGACTTCATTCCTGTGGCTCCCGTGACTGCGGTGATAGTGGCGGGGCTCCTTATGGTGCTTACGGGCTGTTTCCGTAATGTGGAGGCTGCGTATAAAACCATCAATTGGGAGAGTATTGTGCTCATAGCGGCTATGATGCCTATGTCTGTGGCGTTGCAGAAAACGGGAGTTTCATCGTGGATATCGAGTTCTCTTGTAAGTGGCCTGGGCAATTACGGCCCTCTTGCTTTGATGGCGGGAATTTACTTCACCACTTCGCTTATGACAATGTTCATTAGCAACACTGCAACGGCGGTGCTGTTGGCTCCCATTGCAATGAGCAGTGCGCTTGCGATTGGGGTGAGCCCGGTGCCTTTCCTCTTTGCCGTTACCCTGGGTGCAAGCCTCTGTTTTGCATCGCCTTTCTCCACACCGCCCAATGCATTGGTTATGCCTGCGGGGCAATATACCTTTATGGATTATGTGAGGGTGGGGCTTCCTTTGCAGATAATTTTGGGAATTGTGATGATATTGGTGCTTCCTTTCCTCTTCCCGTTTTAAGAAGCTGTTTAAAATAAATTCTGCCAGAATTGCTTGTTTCTTGCAAAAAATGAGTAATTTTGGCAGAATTCTGTTTTTTGAAGATAGATTGTGCAAATGGAGTTAGCAGATATACAGAGAGTGAAGCAACAGTTCGGGATTATAGGTAACAATACCGAACTTATAAGAGCAATAGACACGGCTATTCAGGTGGCCCATACCGACCTCACGGTGCTCATTACCGGGGAGAGTGGTGTGGGAAAGGAGTTCTTCCCGCAAATCATACACACCAACAGCGTGCGCAAGCACGGCAAATATTTTGCCGTGAACTGTGGTGCCATTCCCGAAGGTACAATTGATTCGGAACTCTTCGGTCACGTAAAGGGTGCGTTTACCGATGCTGTGAGTGAGCGCAAAGGCTATTTCTGCGAGGCCGACGGCGGTACGATATTCCTTGACGAGGTTGGTGAACTTCCGCTCTCTACCCAGGCGCGCCTGCTGCGTGTGCTCGAAAACGGCGAGTTCCTGCGCGTGGGTTCCTCAAAGGTGGAAAAGACAAACGTGCGCATTGTGTGTGCCACAAATGTGAACCTGCCCGAAGCCGTGAGCAGCGGCCGTTTCCGCGAGGACCTTTACTATCGCTTGAACACCGTGCCGATAAAGGTGCCTGCACTGCGTGACCGTGGCGAGGATATATTCCTGCTGTTCAAAAAGTTCACTATGGATTTTGCCGCAAAGTACAATATCCCCCGCATTGAACTCGACGAGCAGGCAAAAAGAGCCTTGCTTGCCTATTCGTGGCCGGGTAATATTCGCCAGTTGAAGAATGTGGCCGAGCAGGTGTCGATACTCGAACTTAACCGCAAGGTAACGGCCGATGTTATAATGAACTATCTGCCCGAACAGCCAAAGAATAATCTGCCGGCCCTGTTCGGCGCATCGGGCGGTGGCGGAAAGACATTTGAGAGTGAGCGCGAAATTCTGTACAGCGTGCTCTTTGATATGCGCCGCGATATAACGGAACTCAAAAAGCAGGTTGCGGCATTGACAGCATCGAACTCCCGCAACAGTGACAGCGTGCACATATATACCGATGCCGAGGAGGTTGTGCCGGTGGTGCAGCACCAGCAGCCCACGATACACATTGCGCCGCAACCGTCGGCCCCCGTGCACCAGATTGTTGCCGACGAGTATGTCGAAGAGGCCCTCTCGCTCGACGATATGGAGAAAAAGGCCATCAGGCAGGCGTTGGAACGTAACCGCGGGCGCAGACGCGATGCGGCAAAGGAGTTGAATATTTCGGAAAGGACACTTTATAGAAAGATTAAAGAATATGGCATTGAATAATAAGTTCAAGAAGGGGCTGCTTGTGTTGCCCTTGCTCTCGTTGTTGCTTTTTGTGGGCTGCAAGGTGAGCTACAAATTTACAGGTGCATCGATAGACTACTCGGTTGTGAAGACAATATCGTTGGAGACATTCCAGAACCGCGCTGCCTATCAGTGGGGCCCTATGGCTATGATGCTCAACGAGAAGATAAGCGATGTCTTTATACAGCAGACAAAACTCACACAGGTAAATCGCGGAGGCGACTTGCAACTGGCGGGTGAAATCACCGCATACGACCAGATAAACAAGTCTATTTCGTCGGACGGCTACTCGGCTATGGTGCAGTTGAGAATGACTGTAAACGTGCGTTTCACCAACAACAAGAACCACGAAGAGGATTTCGAGCGCACCTTCTCGGCTACACGCGACTACGAATCGTCGCAACAGCTCGAAACGGTTCAGGAGGAGCTTGTAACGCAAATGATTGCCGAAATTGTGGATGCGATATTCAACGCGGCACTTGCTAACTGGTAATCCCCTATGGAGGCTTTGCAGGTATACATATCGCACCCCGAACGGCTGAACCGTGACACACTGTACGAGCTCCGTATGCTGGTTGCCAAGTACCCCACATTCGATGTGGCGCGCTTGCTTATGCTCAAAAATCTATATCTGTTGCACGATGTGGAGCTGGGCAAGGAGATGCGCAAGGCTGCGCTCTACCTTAAAAACCGTTGGGCGTTGTTCGAACTCATAGAGGGTTATGGCAATGATGTTGCAAGCGAGTCAGCACCGGTTGACGTGTCGGTCGACCGTACTATGGCTCTTATCGATGCTTTTCTGGAAACATTGCCGTCGGAAACTCTCTCGCTCGAAGCCGAGGGGGCGGCTGCGGTGGATTATGCCTCGGCCTATCTCGACAAGAATGTATCGGGCGAGAGCGTGCCGCAGTTGCGCGGGCAAAGCCTCATAGACGACTTCCTGTCGGGCGACCACGAGAAAATAACGCTCGACCTTAAAGGGGATGGCGACGGTGCAGGCGCTGCCGCTTCGCAGGCTCCCGCAAACGAGGTTGAAGAACTGCCCGAAACTTCGTTTTTTACCGAAACTCTTGCAAATATTTACATTAAGCAGGGGAAATATGAGAAGGCTCTGGAAATTATTAAACGGTTATGTTTGGAATATCCGAATAAAAATCGTTACTTTGCAGACCAAATTAGATTTTTAGAAAAAATAATTAAACATATAAAAAGAGAATAAAGTATGTATTTGGTTTGCGTTTTACTTATCGTAATAGCATCGGTGCTAATGTGTCTTATAGTATTGGTTCAGAATTCAAAGGGCGGTGGCCTGGCATCGGGCTTCGCTTCATCGAACCAGATTATGGGTGTGAGAAAGACCACCGACTTCTTGGAGAAGGCTACTTGGAGCCTTGCCGCCTTTATGGTTATTGCAAGCGTTGTTGCGGCATGGTCAATCCCTCACGTTACAATATCTGACGAGAGTATCATCCAGCAGAGTGCTGTTGAGAGCAGCGTTGTTAACCCTGAGGTTGCCCCCGACTTTACCGAGGAGGTTCCTGCCGAGGTTACCGTGGAGACTCCCGCAGAGTAATCGATTGCTTTTAAAGGATAGAGGACAACCTTTCTTGGTTGTCCTCTTTTTTTTGTTGCGTGCAAAAGCAAAGCACCGGGCACAAAAGGTTCGCAATTCTGCCGTATGGGCAGACTGGGATTCAAACTCTCGGTTCAGTAGAAATTTAGTGTGGACAAGTTGATTTTTTAATAAGTTGTGTCACCTCACGCAGCCCTTTGTGTAACGAATTATCTCCTGCAATGGTAATTCTCAAAAAAGGAACCGGCACCGTTAAAATCACAGTGTTTATCCGAGCATTTGCAGGAGAGAGTGCGAGGAATGTTTGCCCGTGAGTTAGGTGCCGCAAG